>CAZKYZ010000217.1:5649-6754 GCA_964557055.1 uncultured Desulfobacterales bacterium | reverse complement strand
GCGAATATTTTTTTCAGCAAAGGAATCGTCACAGGCGTAATCGGTACTGGAATGACCGATATGCACTCCACCAATGAATCCATCACCATCGATGACATGGCAAAAACAGCTGAACTGGTTCTGGAAATCATCCGGATTCATTCGAACCATGAAATGGAAGGCGCCAGAACATGATTGCATATTTTGACTGTTTTTCCGGTATCAGCGGCGATATGTCTGTTGGCGCTCTCATCGACCTCGGAGTTCCCCTGGATTGGCTTGATCGGCAGCTGCGAGAACTGCCCCTGGATCACTTTCAACTTTCCACTGCCAGGGTCTCCCTGTCCGGAATTCAGGCAACGGATTTTCGGGTGACGGATGATGATAATACAACCGCCAGGGACTATCGTGCTATTCAATCCCTGATCACCGCATCACCTTTGCCTCCCGACGTGCGTGACATGAGCCGGGACATTTTCAGGCGTATCGCAGAAGCGGAATCCAAAATACATGGGTGCCCGATCGAGCAGGTTCATTTCCACGAAGTCGGCGGCATCGATGCCATTGTCGACATCGTCGGGTTCAGCCTGTGCGTCTCTTATCTCGGTATTACCAGAATATGCGCCTCGCCGCTGCCCCTTGGATCCGGATTTGTCAAATGCAGCCATGGAAAACTACCGGTACCGGCCCCGGCAACTGCCGAGATCCTGATCGGAATTCCGGTCTATGGGACCGATACCCCCATGGAACTGGTCACGCCGACGGGAGCCGCCATTATCGCCTCGGCTGCCGACGCTTTTGTTTCAATGCCGCCCATGTTGATACGAAAATGTGGATACGGTTCCGGTAAAAATCAATCCTCCGCTCACCCCAATCTGTTGAGGGTCTTTCTGGGGGATCCCTCCGCAACAACGCATACCGAAACCTCCATTATTCAAATCGAAGCATCCATTGACGATATGAACCCGGAGATTTACGGGTATGTCATGGACCGCCTTTTTGACAGCGGTGCACTGGATGTCTATTGGATACCTCTCTATATGAAAAAGAAAAGACCGGGTACGCTTATCCATGTTCTTTCGCTTCCCAGTCACCAGGAAAAACTGATCGACATTCTCCTTTCCGA
>CAZKYZ010000217.1:0-5549 GCA_964557055.1 uncultured Desulfobacterales bacterium | reverse complement strand
ATGTTCTTTCGCTTCCCAGTCACCAGGAAAAACTGATCGACATTCTCCTTTCCGAAACGACCACAACAGGGGTTCGCTACCGCCCGGTGACCCGCAGGACACTTCCCCGTGAAATAATCAACATTGAAACCCGCTTCGGACCGGTCTTTGCCAAAAAAATCGGCCGCCCCGACGGCGGGTACCGGATCGTTCCGGAATACGAAGCCTGTAGAGAGATCGCCCGGAAAACCGGCCTGCCCCTGCGTGAAATATTCGACCAGATCGCCCGGGATGCAAACCCTTGAAGGTCCAATCGCACCTTGACAAAAATCATGACAGGATATAGACACGGAGCCATGCGATTTCAGGAAAAAGCAGCTGTTTTTATTGCAACCGGCTGTTACGCAGGATTCGCTCCCAAGGCTCCCGGCACCATCGGGTCCATTTTGGGGCTGCCGGTCTCGTTTTTGCTTGCGCGAACCGCCTGTCCCGTCATGATTACGGCAATCGTCCTGCTGATCATGCTGTCTGTATGGACGGCCGGAATTGCGGAGAAAAAACTGGGGAGCAAGGACCCCGGCTGTATTGTAATTGATGAAATCGCCGGAATGACAATCGCCCTGGCCGGCATACCCTTCCAGGCAGGGCCGGTTTTTCTGGCATTTATCTTTTTCCGGTTTTTTGATATCCTAAAACCGTATCCCATATCGGCCCTGGAACGGAAACTTTCCGGTGGTGTCGGGATTGTGGCGGACGACCTTGCGGCAGGCCTTTTGGCCAACCTGCTGGTTCGGTTCCTGTTTGCCGCTAGCCTGCTGTAGTTTGAATGCTGAATATCGTTCCGGCCGCATCTATCCAGAACAGAAAGGTCATAAAAACATAA
Organism: uncultured Desulfobacterales bacterium; assembly: GCA_964557055.1. Taxonomy (GTDB): domain Bacteria; phylum Desulfobacterota; class Desulfobacteria; order Desulfobacterales; family CAZKYZ01; genus CAZKYZ01. The sequence continues at coordinate 4,687 of CAZKYZ010000217.1, read as the reverse complement.
ATGACGCAAAATCCGGGTAACAACATCGATAAAAAAACTTCCAAAAGCAGCATTCGTGAAAATATTGAAGCGATCCTGATTGCCATACTTCTGGCACTTTTTATCCGCACATTCGCTGTCCAGGCATTTAAAATCCCCTCCGGATCAATGAAGCAGACCCTGCTGATCGGTGACCACATTCTGGTCAACAAGTTCATCTACGGCATTACGATACCGTTTTCCCAATATACCCTGCTGCCGGTCGGATCACCGCAGCGCGGCGATATCATTGTGTTCAAATATCCCAAAGACCCATCCAAGGACTATATCAAACGGGTTGTCGGCATCGGAAGCGACCGTATCGAGATCCGCGACAAAACGGTATTTGTCAACGAGGAAGCGATTGCACTGCCGCAAACAGGCGTATTCTCGGACCCGAATGTCATGCCGGCCGGATTCCAACCCAGGGACAACTTCGGTCCGGTAACCGTCCCGGATGGATCCCTCTTCGTTATGGGCGATAACCGTGATGAGAGTTCCGACAGTCGTTACTGGGGCTTTGCCGATGTCCAGGCAGTCAAGGGAAAGGCCTTTATGATATATTGGTCATGGGATCACGAGCGCTCCCGAATTCGTTGGGGCCGAATTGCCAACCTGATACGATAGGTGGACTATGCAGCTGACAGGGAAGGACATTCTGGACATTGAATCCCTCTCGCCTGGGGAGATCACGCTTATCCTCGATACCGCCGAAAAAATGAAGGAAATATCCGAACGGCCGGTAAAGAAAGTGCCCACGTTGCGGGGCAAAAGCGTCATCCTGTTCTTCTATGAACCCAGTACCAGAACCCGGACCTCCTTTGACGTGGCCGCCAAACGAATGAGTGCCGACAGCTTTTCCCTGACCGCCAGTTCCAGCAGCCTGGTGAAAGGCGAAACCCTTATCGATACCGCCCGGAATCTGGAGGCCATGAAACCGGATGTCATTGTTCTGCGGCATTCCGCTGCCGGAGCCCCTCACCTTCTGGCCCCCCTGGTATCCTCTTCCATTGTCAATGCCGGTGACGGGATGCACGCCCATCCAACCCAGGCGCTTCTGGACATGATGACGGTTCGGGAGAAAAAAGGATCCCTGCAAGGTCTCAAGCTGGCTATCGTGGGGGATATTGCCCACAGCCGGGTTGCCCGCTCCAATATCATCGGATTTCAAAAAATGGGTGCCGAAGTTGTCCTGAGCGGCCCCAGGACCATGATGCCCGTGGGCATTGAAGAGATGGGCGCAACCGTCGTCAAAACGGTGGGTGAAGCAATTGAAGACGCCGATGTCGTCATGATGCTGCGGTTGCAGCTGGAACGTCAGAAAAGTTTTCTTTTTTCATCCGAAAGAGAATATTCCCGCGTCTTTGGACTGGGAGTGGAAACCCTGAAACGTGCCAAAAAAAATGTTCTGATCATGCATCCGGGACCGATCAACCGGGGGCTCGAAATTTCACCGGAAGTGGCTGACGGACCCTGGTCCATCATTCTGGAACAGGTCACCAACGGGGTTGCCGTCCGAATGGCCGTTTTGTTTTTGCTGGTGGGAGGAACGAGACATGCAGATGGTGATTAAAAACGGTCGGGTCCTCGACCCAGGCAACCTGGATGGATTGTACGATATCCTTATAAACGACGGAAAGATTCTCGATATTCTTCCCTCCGGTTCGGCATCCTTCGATTCCGGATCCGTTGCGCTGATCGATGCCGAAGGTAAAGTTGTAACCCCCGGACTGATCGACATCCATGTTCATTTCCGGGACCCCGGCGAAGAATACAAAGAGACCCTGGAAAGTGGTTCACGGGCAGCTGCCCACGGCGGTTTCACGGCCGTGTGTACCATGCCGAACACCCGGCCGGTTAATGATAACCGACAGGTCACCGAATATATTGTCAAAAGATCCCGGGAAATCGGTCTGGTCAGAATTTTTCCGGTGGCTGCCATCAGTAAGGGCCTTCAGGGACAATCGCTTTGCGAATACGGTGAGTTGAAAGACGCCGGTGCTGTCGGGGTGACTGACGATGGCATGCCGGTGTCCGATTCCGTGTTGATGCGAAGGGCTCTGGAATATGCCTGGAATTTCGACCTGCCGGTCATCTCGCATTGCGAAATGCTGGAACTGGCCGCCCATGGCGCCATGAATGAAGGGCCTGTCGCCACGCGAATGGGATTGTCCGGCATTCCCAATGCAGCGGAAAGTATCATGGTGATGCGGGATATCGCCCTCGCCGAATTGACCGGCATCCCGATCCATATCGCCCATGTGAGTGCGGCGGAATCCGTCGAAGCCATTCGCAGCGCCAAAAAACGGGGCGTTGGGGTTACCGCTGAAACGGCTCCCCACTATTTCACCCTGACCGATTCTGCGGTCGGCCGATATGATACCCATGCAAAAATGAACCCTCCCCTCCGATCGGCAGCGGATCGCAAAGCCATTATCGAAGGGCTCATAGACGGAACCATCGATGCCATTGCGACAGATCACGCCCCCCACTCCACCATCGAAAAAAACGTGGAATTCGACCGGGCGGCCAACGGCATTATCGGATTGGAAACCTCGCTGTCACTCGCCCTGAAACTGGTTCTCGACGGTCACCTCACTCTCCCGGACCTTATTGCCAAAATGACCCGGAACCCGGCCGGTATCATGGGGCTTGACTGCGGTATTGAAAAAGGCCGGGCAGCAGATATTACCATCATCGACCCCCAAAAAAGCTATACCGTTGACGCGGCTTCGTTTCAATCCATCAGCCGCAACTCTCCGTTTATCGGGTGGGAACTCACCGGCAAACCGGTTTTAACGATGATGGCCGGCAATATCACTTACAATGAGGTCCAACGGTAAGACTATGAAAACGCTCCCGGAAAAACAGGAAAATCCTCGCATTCTGGTGATCGACGACGAATTGAGCATGCGCGAACTGCTTGAATTCATGCTGGAACGGGAAGGATACCAGGTGACCTGCGCCGAAAACGGGAAATCGGCTATTGCCATTCTCGATCGGCAACCGTTCGATCTGCTGTTGTGTGATATCCGCTTGGGAGATTTATCCGGTCTCGATGTCCTGCGGGCCGCCAAGCAGAAACAGCCGGAGGTTGTGGTTATCCTGATTTCGGCGTACGCTTCCACGGAAACCGCGGTGGAAGCCATGAATGCCGGGGCCTATGACTATCTTCCAAAGCCGTTCGATAACGAAGAACTGAAACAAGCCATCGCAAGCGGTCTCAATATGAAAACCATCGAGCACGAAAAAGAGATCCTCGATGAGGAATTGAGAAAGACCCTGCGGTTTGGAAAAATCGTCGGGAACAGCCCACAGATGAACCAGATCTACCAGTTGATTCTGCAGGTGGCCAAAACCAAGACAAATATCCTGATCACCGGCGAAAGCGGAACCGGCAAAGAGCTGATCGCCCGGGCCATCCACGATTTAAGCAAACGCGAAAACAAACCCTTTGTTGCCATAAACTGCGGCGGCATACCGGAAACCCTGATGGAGAGCGAGCTCTTCGGCCATAAGAAAGGGGCTTTCACAGGAGCCATCCATGAAAAAATGGGCCTTTTCGAAAGCGCCGAAGGGGGAACCGTTTTCCTGGATGAAATCGGAGAGTTGAGCCCTCCTATCCAGGTGAAGCTGCTGCGTGCGGTCCAGGAAAAAAAAATCAAGGCGGTGGGAGGCAACCGCGAAATACCGGTGGATATACGGATCATATCGGCCACCAACAAGAACCTTGAAAAAGAAATAATCAACGGTAATTTTCGGGAAGACCTTTTTTACCGCCTCAATGTAATTGAAATCAAAGTTCCCCCGTTGCGGGAACGCAAAAGCGACCTCCGCCTGCTGGCGCAGCATTTTCTGGATAAGTATTCACGGGAGATGGAAAAGGAAATCACCAAAATATCTTCTTACGCCATTGATCTCCTGAAACGATACAATTTCCCCGGGAATGTTCGCGAACTGGAAAACCTGATGGAACGAAGCGTGGCTTTATCCACCACCAATATTATTTTACCGGAAAGCCTGGCCCTGTCGCTCCACAAGCAGCGCTGGATTGAAGGGATCAATGACCGGCGTTTTGATCTTGACGACGTCGCCAAGGGGGTTTCTCTCGACAACATCCTGGAGGAAATTGAACGCGCCTACCTGGAAAAAGCGCTGGAATGCAGCCAGGGCAATAAAAACAAAGCGTCCGAATTACTGGGAATTACGTTTCGTTCTTTTCGGCACCGGCTGGGCAAACTGTCGGAGGAACATTGATTTGACTACTGACATATTTTGTCAAAAGAGTGCCAATTTTTGTCAACAGCCAATAATTCAATGCCTTTGGTTCCCAAAACATGTACACAGTCTTTACTCATTATTGCATCATATCAGCAGGTTGTTTTTTTATTTGACTTTACCATCCCATTGGCATATTATTTGCTCTTATACATGGAAATGAAAACGATTGATTCATAAGTAAAACTTTTAATTATTCACCAAACTAAGGAGGGTAACCATGCTTCAAAAATTAAGAAGTAACAAAGAAGGTTTCACACTCATCGAGCTGATGATCGTTATTGCCATCATCGGTATTCTGGCGGCCATCGCCATTCCGAACTTTATCAGCTATCGTAGACGAGGCTACAACGCAGCGGCTAACGCAGATGCTAAAAACATATATACTGCG
>CAZKYZ010000216.1:0-6755 GCA_964557055.1 uncultured Desulfobacterales bacterium | reverse complement strand
TCCCGGTCCATACGCATGATCGTCCTGGCACCGGCTGTTAAAAAACTGTCCGGCCAGGAAGACGCCACCGGTTACTTTGCGGTAGCCCCGCTTTTTGCCCTTCCCTTCGCCACCTTCCTGCCGCTGGCTTTCGGGGCGTTTCTGGATGCATTCCCCAATCTCGGCGGAGACGCCTATCGAATCCTGTTCGCCCTGTCCGGGGTTTTGATTGTCATCACCTTCTTCTGCACCCTCAAAACCGACTTTTCCGGACCGTCTGCAAATCATTATTAGACAGGGTTGTTTTGTTCTTTTCGCAATCGCCGGTTGAATCCGTTACAAATCCTGTCAATCCTGCTGATCTTGTCTAAAATTTGTTTTTGGTTTACTTGCCTGCAGCAACCCCGTATCGTTTTCGGTTACGATCGATTTCAAGGGCCGTTTTGAGTCCTTTGTCCCGGACGGCGAAAATTTTCAGGCCCAGCCGGCCCATACGGAAGAATCGCTTTCCATATTTGCGCAGCGCCTTTTTGTCGATGTCGAATCCCAGCCCGGGACGAGACGGCGGCATCAGTTCCCCGGCCTGGTGCTGAAACGGTTCCACAAGGATTCCATCTCGCTTTTCCACCACCCAGGATGGCGGATTGATCGGAAATTCCAGGGGTTTTGCATCGGCAAAACCACTGGCGATCATCAACTGCAAATTCACCGCAAACCCAATGCCGTTGGTCCAGGTGTGGGGAGTATAAATGAGGCCGTTTTCCCGGCATAATCGGGCCACTTCCATAACCTGGCTGATTCCTCCCGCCATAATGGCGTCCGGTTGAAAAATGTGATAGCAGCGGCGTTCGATCATCATTTTCAGCTCCGGCAGGCCGGAGGTGTGCAATTCGGCACCGCTGATGGGAACCCTGCTGTAGGCTGTCAGGGCCGCCTGCGCCTCGTAATCATCCATGGCAAGTGGTTCTTCCAGCCAGGCCACGCCCATGTCGGCACAGGCATCAGCAAAATATTTGGCCCGATCCAGATCCCACAGGGGGGCGTCATTCACAATGGTGACCCGCCAGGCCTGATTGGCGTCGACGCCAACCTTGATCTTATCGCCCATGGCATCGGCAACGGCTTGCACCTGCCGTATGTCTTTTTGTACGTCAAAATCATGTACCCTCAGCTTTACCGCTCGGAACCCTTCTTCGTACCGCTGCTGCACTTCTTCCACGCGGGCCTGGGGGCCCTTAACCTCACCGGTGGAGGCGTACAACTTTACCGGTTGTTGCTTTCCTCCCAACAGTTCATATACCGGCTTGCCAGCAAGTTTTCCTTTGATATCCCAAAAGGCAGGTTCGATCCAGTGGCATCGCGTGCCGAGATAGCCGACCTCCCGGAGGCGCTGCTGCATCAGGGGGATGTCGGCGGCATCGTGATCAAGCAGATACGGCGCCGCCAGATGTCCCAGGCCTTTCCGCTCGGTGGATATCGCCGGTCCCGCCGAATAACCTTCCACGCCATCGTCGGTGCTAATCCGCACAAGGTCGAAGCGATTCTCGGTTTGGGGATAGCCAGGAATCCAGCTCGGGTAAAATGGTTCGTCCAGCGGTATGCGAACATGAAACATTTCGATTTTTCGTATCTTGCTCATGGACGGCTCCTTTTTGGGTTTTCCCTGCCCGCCGACGATGGAAACAACGGATTGCCGACAGTGTCTGCGTGGCGGCGGGTGTATTCCAAAGTTCATACCAGAATCACACCATGAAAACAAATACCTGCCGCCATGCCCATTCGACAATTTATGATTCCTGCTTACTGTTATAAGGAGATGATCGACCGACAACCGGGCGAATACTGTTGCGGAAAGACAGCATGAAAACAGACAGGGTGGATATTGACACGCTTGCCGGACAAGTTCTGGGAAACTGTCATATTTCGGATGCAACTCATGCGGGAGTTTTTTCCATCTGCGGGCTGGCGCTGCGCATGCGGGATCTTTACAAATGGGAAAAGCAGCTGCCGCCATGGAAAGAAAAAGCCGAGGAAGATATTCTGGACTGGATCGGCCGGCGGGAAGACAGATGGGAAGAAGTCCGCGAAAAGGTTTACCAGCCGCTCTCGGTTTCAGGCGTGTCCTGTGACCCCTTTGATACGGAAGGCATCAACCGTACGCTCAAACCCCTGGGCTTTTTCTATGGGGCCGGCTATGCCTACAGTCTCAAACCGACGTTTTTTCTCGCCGGGATAACCGAAGAAAAAATGGTGGCTGGAAAACAGGTATATCGGCTCGGGCGGGAATTGGCACGGGACCTTTTGACCCTGCCGGCATTGGCGCAAAACGATCATATTGTATTGCGCACCGATGCGGCCCGGATGTACCTTTGGGATCAGATTCAATACCTGAACAAATCCGGCAAACCGTATCTCCAGTATGCCCTTAAAAAATGCGGCGCTACGGATTCAACACCGGCTGCGATTCTCACGATCCTTCCACAGCTTCTCGAAGCCCGGGAAGAAACTTACATCCATCACGAAATCGGGGAGATCACCGACACGCTGTTTGACCGAAAATCCTGGCGTGAAATCATCGCCGACCACCCGCACACGCCTGTCGAATTGTTAACACGGTCCGTCAAGGACCTGTTGGCGGATACCGGGCCGCGAGGTTCTCTGGCCCATCTGGTGGCGTCCCGCAATCGTATCGCCCTGTCCCTGTATGCGGCCTTTCATGACGGCCTGCATCGGAAGTTGTTTCCGGAATTTCGAACGGCCTTTACCAGTTTCATCGAATCCGAAAACTGGGCGGCGCTGAAAGAAGCCGTCGCCGCCGGCTGCAAACACGCGTGCCGGATGACAAGGGGCCTGATTGAAATCCATCGCGAGGGGAAAAAGCGCTATGGAAAAGCGTGGGCCGGAGCCCAAATCCAAAAGCGCTTCATAGATCTTTTAAAATAGATCCTTTAAAAAAATAACCGCTGTATCATTCAAAAGAAGAAGGGATCATCATGTCCAAAGAAACCATTACCGAACAATGCTCCGATCCAACACGCAGCCTGACCATCGAAATACCGTGTGTTCTGGCCATAAGAGCCGAAAAATACGCTGGTGAAACAGGAACAGACCTGTCGGGGGTGGTCATTGAGGCGCTGGATACATTCTTAAGAGAATCAACGTCATCCTGAAGGTTCAAAAAACAGGATCACCTCCAAAAGAGTTGATCCAAATAAGGGGTCAGGAGCCCAGGGTTCGAGTGACACAAAATGAGGCATCAACACTCCATGCTTAAGAATTATAAAACGTTAAAAGTATGGGAAAAAGTGTAGGGGAATGCACTCGCTGTTGCGGTTCAAGTCCCGGGAAAACAAACACTTGAATCCTTGAACCCTGGACCCCTGGGACCCTTTCTCCCAACGGGTTGGGAGAAGAACCAAAAAAACATAGCGTCTTTTTCTCAGCATGGTTGTCAACCACAATGTCGTTGCAGGTACGTTCCATGCCTTGAAAATCAACTCCGAATTGTTGAATCCGACCGGGATACTGAATGCTGTTATGGCATCTATGAATAAACTTCCCGCCCGATAGCGGAAATCAGAAAAGACTTTTTCGTTTTACCCACTTACCGTTTGCATTGCTTGATTCCAGTACGTTGTTCACAAATTGCACACCCAGAAGCCCATCCAGAGCGTTGGGGAAGTAGAGTGCCAACGGGTCGGGCTTTTTACCTGCCCTGCGGGCAGTGATCGCTTCGGCTGCATCGGAATAAATATTGGCGAACCCGTCGGGGAATCCTTCCGGGTGGCCGGCAACAATCCTGGATGCCCGTGCAGCCAGGGGCAACGTCCCCGGTCCGTTGGGCGTCCTGTTCTGGGATGGGCCGTCGATTGGTTTAAACGTCAACGATTGGGGTTGTTCCTGCACCCACTCCAAAGATCCTTTTGTTCCACTGACCCGAATACGAAGACAGTTTTCAACACCTGCAGCGGCCTGCGTAACCCAGAAGCTTCCGCGGGCGCCGTTTTCCATGCGCAGCAAAGCCCCTGCAAAGTCATGCACCAGCCTGCCGGGCACGACAGCTCCCACTTCTGCGGCAACTTCAGCGACTTCCAGACCGGTGATGAAACGGGCAAGATTGTGAGCATGCGTTCCGATATCGCCCATGACCAGGGAGGGCCCTCCTTTGGCCGGATCGTAGCGCCAGGGCAATTCCGGGGAAGGGTCAGGATCATTTTCATCGGCTTTCCCACCCTGAACGTATTCAACCTGGAGTAGACGAATCGTTCCCAGCTGCCCATCGTCCACCATCGCCTTGGCCTGCCGAACCATAGGGTAACCCGTGTAGTTGTGGGTCAGGCAAAACACCAGGCCGGATTCTTGTACTTTTTTGTATAGGGATTGGGCTTCTATAAGGGTATTTGTCATCGGCTTGTCGCAAATGACATCAAAACCATGCTCCAATACAGCTATCCCATATGTATAATGGCTGTCGTTGGGTGTCATGATGGCGACCACCTCGACACCGTCGCTGCGTTCCATTTCCGCATCCAGCATCGCGAAAACATTTTCGTAGGCCCGATCGGGAGCCAGGCCAATCTCCAGCCCGGCCTGCCTGGATCGCTGCGGATTGGATGAAAGCACACCGGCCGCAAGTTCATAACGGTCATCCAGCCTGGCGGCTTGCCGATGCATGGCGCCGATGAAAGAACCCGGGCCGCCGCCGATAACGGCCAGGCGAAGCCTGCGGCCCAAGGTTGCAATAACAGGATTTGATTCCATACGATTTCTCCTGAGCCAGGTGTTATCGAAAAGTCTCCACCTGGCGTCCATCAATTATTCTGAACACTGTTGCGCCAGGTCTACTTGAAAATGCTCTTAACATGGTTGACCACGGATCTCACTTCCCGTTCGACCTTGGTGCGCGTCCCGGGTGGCTGCTTTGAAGATTCCTGTTCTGGAGTGGCGGGTTTTTCGGCCGGTTGTCGCTCCATCTCCACCAATAGATCTTCCAACTCCTGAATGCGCTTATTTCCAGGATCGATGCTGCGGCCGGTCTGGAGGTGGTTCCTGGCAGACTGAATATCGGCTGCATCGATTTCAGCTTCCGCCAGGCGGATACATTCATCAACCACTTCGTGCAACCCCTCTTTGGCCTTGCGGTTCTCCGGGTTGATCTTCAGGATCTCCCCATAATAATAAAACGAAGAGTCATTGGCGGGAGACAGGATCCGGCCTTCGCGGATACTTTTTTCCGCATTCTGCTGGAATTGACTGATTATAAGTGCCTTTTCATCTTGCGGCCTGAAAAAATAACTGGCGGCCAATCCCAACAAGACAAGAAGGGAGGCTACTGTAATCCACAGGGGGGCAGGCCTTTTCCTGCGGCCGGTTTCACCTGCATCGATGCCTTTCCCATTGGTGTGACCAATCGCCTGAGTAATGTCGTCGTTACCCATAATGTCGCTGTCGGTGTTGTCCACGGTGGATTGGATTCCCACTTCCGAAGAAACGGGGAGGTCGTTTGTGGCTGCGGTCGCCTGTGTACCAGCGGACGCTGCGGAGCGCACATCAATGGCCGCTGTCGGCTGGTAATCATGATTTTCGCCGGCACCCGGTGGAAGGCCTGTTTCGGCAGGCAGTTCAGGTTTCATTTTCCCGGCCATCGCCTGCTTTTCCCGTTCATACTGGCCCTCGTAAAGGGTTTGCATGTAGGCGGCCATTTTTTTGGGACCCGGTCGATACTGCAGATCGTAAATACAGTCCTGGATATCATCGGCCATCGCTTCACAGGATGGATAGCGTTCGTCAGGCTCTTTCTGCAATGCTTTGTGGATGATATCGCAAAGCTTTTTCGGCAGATCGGGAACAATATTTTCAGGGGGTTCATATTTGGCCTGGATGACCTGCGACAGCACCTGAAAGGTATCTCCGGCAAACATTTTTTGATGCGTCAGCAGTTCGTAGAGCATAATTCCAATGGGGAAAATATCGGAACGGTGATCGATTTTCTTGCCCTCGGCCTGTTCGGGCGACATGTAGGCCACTTTGCCTTTAATAATGCCGGTTTGCGTTTTGGTGGACCGGTTGGCCGCTTTGGCGATACCAAAATCTATCAGCTTCACCTGTCCCTCATAGGTAATGAAAACGTTGTGCGGGCTGATATCGCGATGGATGATATGCAGGTGATTCCCTTCCAGGTCCTTGAGCCGATGGGCATACCCCAGGCCTTCACAGATCGCGGCGATCAGATAAAGGGTATTTTCGAGATCAATGGGCGGACCGGTTTCCCCCCCTTTTTTGATGACCTGGTTAAGGTCCTTGCCGAAAAGGTACTCCATCACGATAAAAAGCGTGTCGGACAGAATGCCGAAGTCATGGACATGGATGATGTTTTCATGTTCCAACTTGGCAGCCAGCCGGGCTTCGTCGATCAGAAGATTCTCCATATCCTTGTCTTCGATCAGGTGGGGAAGCAGCTTTTTAACAACCACCGGTTTTTCAAACCCCTTTTCCCCGATCCGTTTCGCCCGGTAGACCTCCGCCATGCCTCCAACGGCTATTCTATCCAGCAGCAGATATTTATCAAACATGACAGGGGTAATGGATGACATGGTTTCCTCGATAATTCTCCAACGCAGGTATTTATTATCTTTCGCAAACTTGCCCGTATCCGGCAGGTGTATCTTTTCACCCGAAACGGTTCATCCAATCGCTGTAAAACAGGTCATGAAATTCTGGATTTGTATTCCGTCGCGACTTCTTTGGCCACAGGCCCTTCATGCTTGGCGGCAATG
>CAZKYZ010000215.1:0-6801 GCA_964557055.1 uncultured Desulfobacterales bacterium | reverse complement strand
GACAAACACCGACGACGCAGGTCGTACTTGAAAAGATGGCCGGCTTATGACATAAATCCATATTTACAGGAACGATAACGGAACAATTCAGGCAGGTTGATGTGTCTAACTTACGTATCGCAGGTTTGGTGATTGGTTTTATCGGTTTGCTGGTCACCTTTTTTTTGTATCGTGGATCTCGCTGGAAACGGGGCAATTTCCTGTTTTTTATGCTGTTCAACCTGTCTCTTGTTACAGTGGCAGCCTACCCGGACACTGTTAATTTTCTGCAGGAAATCCTAGCCATGAAATCCCAGCAGCGGGGCAGGCTGATTTCTTTGTTGATTGCCTCTTCGATTTTTTTGACACTCTATTCTCTGTACACGCGATCGAGGTTGGCGCTATTGCACGACCAGTTTGACAAACTGGTACGCAAGCTCGGAACCGGGAGAGCCGGTTCTTCTGCAGGCCTCGAGGGCAATATGAAAAAGGTAATGCTGCTGATACCGGCCCTCAATGAAGCGGACAATTTACATGATTTACTGCCGCGCATACCGAAGCAAATCGGTTCAGAACCGATCGGGGCGCTCATTGTCGATGACGGCAGTGAGGACAATACCCGAGAGGTGGTGTCGTCGCATGGGTTTGCTCTTGTTTCCAATATGGTTACCCGGGGAGGCGGCGCCGCCATCCGGTTGGGATATGATGTTCTCAGAGCCCATAACTGCAGGATCTGTGTAACCATGGATGCCGACGGGCAGCACCGCCCGGAGGACATCCCGTTTTTGCTGACCCCTATTTTAGAGAATCGATTTGACTTTGTTGTCGGTTCCCGTGTTCTCGGTTCGCGGGAAAAGGACAGTCGGCTTAGACTGGCCGGGGTCTATTTTTTTGGGCGTGTGATCAGCCTTCTTCTGGGGAAAAAAATTACCGATCCATCCAGCGGCTTTCGGGCTTTTCGGATGAACATCATGGATTCCATTCAGCTTTGCGAAGACCAGTACCACACCAGCGAACTGATCATTGAAGCCATTAAAAAGAAAGTGCGCATTGGTGAAGTCCCCATTACGATATTAAAGCGCAAGCATGGCGTCAGTAAAAAAGGAAGGGACTGGAAATACGCCTTGCATTTTACCCGGGTGGTGATTCGGACATGGTGGCGATGAGTTCCGGCATTCGCAGTAAACGCCCCAATTTTCTAATTGTGGGTGCCGCCAAATCCGGGACCACTTCTATATATGCGTATCTGCGACAGCACCCCGATATATTCATGCCCGCCTGGAAAGAGCTTTCGCTTTTTTCAAACGACCCCCATACGCCCCTTCACAAGGTGAAACGGGGTGCCTACTATCAGGCTGTTTTTGCACCGGTTACCAACCAGTCGGCAATCGGGGAAGCATCGACCTGTTATCTTTACGACAGCACTTCACCCGATCTGATACGGCATCATCTGGGTCGTATCAAGGTCATTATCAGTCTCCGGAATCCCGTTCATATGGCCTATTCCCTGTACAATCATCAATTGAGAAAAGAAGGGGAGCACCTGACCAGTTTTGCGGAGGCGCTTACCGCAGAAGAGCAGAGGATGTCGGACAAGCAGTTTCAGAAAAGCTGTTACGGCTGGCATGCGAACTATTATTACTATCACCGCGGCCTGTATACCGAGCAGGTAAAGCGCTACTATGAAACGTTCGGCAAACAAAATGTACTGGTTTTGCTGTTCGACGACCTGGTCAACACCCCGCTGGAAGTTGCCCGAAAGACATACCGGTTTTTGGGCGTTGATGAAGCGTTTGTGCCGAACCTGAACGTTTACAACAAAGGCGGCAAAATCGTCGACATTCCTCGATTCTGGAGCGATTACGGGCTGTTTTTAAAAACAGTTTCATTCGTTTTTTCCAGAAACCTGTTCCGCAAGCTATTGCTGATCATCCAGAAAAAGGGCCTCAAACCGGCATTGCCGATACCGGCTGAAACCGCCCGCGAACTCGCCGGCAGATTCAGGGCGGATATTACCATGCTCGAACAGTTGATTGACCGCGACCTTTCCCAATGGAAGTGCGGCGGATAGATGACTTTGCGGAAACCATTACCACCTGTAAAGGCCCCAAGATGATCAAATTGTCGGTAATCGTTCTTTGCTACAGAGGCGATCGGTGGATCGGGCCTTGTATCGCCTCTCTGGAAGAGCAGACATTGGACCGTCAATTGTATGAGCTTATCCTTGCGGACAACGGCGGCCATACGGCCTCGCTGGGCGGATACCAGGGCGATTTTCAAACCACGGTGGTTCGTTTTTCAGAAAACTATGGGTTTACCGGTGGAAACAACAGAGCGCTTTCATTCGCCCGTGGTGATGTCGTTGTGTTGATGAACCAGGATGTATTGGTCCACCACAGATGTCTGGAAGAAATCCTGGGTGCTTTTGACCGGTTTCCCCGCGCGGGCGCCATATCGGCGAATATGCAGCTGATCCATCATAGCCGGGAAGGTGACACGCGGGGGTGCTGCCCGGAAACCACCGGTCTCTTTCGGATCACCAACTTCGGGTTTGCCCAGTACGAACTGGTGAAATCGAAAGAAAACATGCTGCCGGTATCTTTTCTTTCCGGCAATGCCCTTGGTTTTCGAAAAAAAATACTGGCAGACACGGATGGGTACCTTTTTGACGAACGCCTGGGCAGTTATGCTGAAGATCTTGATTTCTCGCTTCGGTTGGCGCGGGCGGAAAAAAAAATGTTTGTTGCAAAACAGGCCATTGTATATCATTTTCGAGGTGCTTCCTTTTCCGGTTCCTTGCGGCAGATGCTGACGAAATTTGTGCACGTCTCCAGCAACCGCCTGGTGGTTTACCTGAAAAATTACGGCATTGCCGGTTTTCTCACCCGGCTGCCACTGCTGTTGTCTGGCGTTGCCCTTAAAATGGGTCGCATTGATGGGGCCGCGAGGTTTGATTGGCTGAGGTTCTCTGCGGGTATGGCGGTAATTCCGCTCGTATTGCTGCAGTTTGGGGTCAAAACTGCCCGGCAAAGCCAATCGCCGCCCCGGACGAGCGGCCGAAATCGGTTACCGGATGAGATATAGAAGAATTATTCATTGGCTGATCAAATACGGTATCCCCCTTCTTCTGGTGGGCCTGCTTTACTGGAAAGTGGATGCCCTTATGGTTATCCGGATATTGCGCGCCATTCAAACCGGCCCTCTTCTGGGAACAATACCCGTATTTCTGATGATCATGTTTTTTCAGGCGCTCCGGTGGGAGATCGTTTGCCGCCAGCTCAAAATGAGGATATCAATCGGAACCCTGTTTGAAATTCATTTTATTTCCTGGTTTACGGGTTCCCTTCCGTTGAGCGGAACAGCTGCGTTGACAAAAGTGATGTACCTCAAGGGAGTCGGTGTCCAAACCGGAAAAGCAGCCGTTTCGGTCGTCGCTGAAAAAGTGATCGATATCCTTGGGGTGATACTGTTTGCCGGCTTCGGTTTGATCTATCTGCCGGCCGGTATCGGCAGCAGTTACCGGTGGATTTTGGCCATCCTCTTTATTCTGGCCGGCCTCCTGTTTCTTCTTGGCAGGATGGGCGGCTATACCGGCGCAAAAGCCTTTCTATCCCGTATCGTTCATCAAAGATTACAAAAGATTGCCGGGGATTTTGAGTCGGATCTGGGCTGTTTTTCGGCAAGCCTGAACGCCAAAGTTGTGCTGATATACTTCTCTTTAACCGTCATCATCGGAATTTTGCGGTCCGCCGCTTTTTTTCTGCTGGCGATTTCTTTGGGTATTCATATATCCTTTCTGTTGGCCCTATCCGTTCGTTCCATTGTCGGGGTCGTCAACATGATCCCGGTTTCCGTCAGCGGACTGGGCACCCGTGATGCCGTCCTCATTGCCGTTCTGCCCTATTTTGGCGTCTCCATGGAGGCTGTTTTGTCTCTGGGTCTTGTGGCTTTTTTATGGACGGTGGCTTCTAAGCTTACCGGAGTGGTTTTCTGGTTGCATCGCCCGCTGCCTGTTATTTCCAAACAAGGAATGCCTTCCGAAAACGTTTTGGAGAAAGAAAAAATTGGATAGTAATTTCAAACCCGGAAATACAGGGGTCGGCGTTCCGGTTCTTTTTGTGATCGGTCCGCCCAGATCCGGCACCTCTATTTTGGGCAGGGTCCTGGACTGTCACCCGAACCTTTCCACCTGGGTGGAGCCTTACTATGTGTGGGACTATCATTTCCGGTCACGCCCTCACGACGAGTTGACCGCCGACGATGCAACACCGGAAGTGCGGGATCGGATTGTCAAAGAATTTTCCGTTTTCAGACGGGCGTTTGGCGGGAACCGGGTGGTTGACAAGTCTCCGCGAAATTGCCTGCGGATCCCCTTTATCGAGAAGGTCTTCCCGGATTCGAATTACCTGTTCATCGTCCGTGACGGGCGGGATGCGGTTTCCTCCATTAAACAGCAATGGCAACTGAAGCAGCGGATTATCCACGGCCGGCACCTCAAAAAGGATTGGGAGGCAAAATCCAATTTGATAAGGAAGTGGCTGAAAAAACGGCCTCTTTGGAGAATGCGTATCCAATCGTTGCTGTTTGAGGTGGGCCCGCCGAGATACTGGCGGTCCGGAACGCATCTGCACCGGCTGAGATGGGCGGGAAATTTCGGATGGGGGCCAAGATTCAAGGGTTGGCAGCGTTGCATGGACAGTGTTTCCCTGGCCGAATTTTGTGCGCTGCAGTGGTCCGCCTGTGCGGCCGGAATCATGGAAAACCGATCCCGGATTCCGGACAGCCGGCAGTATGTTATTACCTATGAGGATTTTGTGAAAGACCACAAAGACTGCCTGCGGCGGGCACTCTCCCATTTTCATCTGGGGGCGCCGGAGGTCTTTTGGGAAAAACTGCCGGAAATAAACCGGCAAAACACTGGTAAATGGAAAAAACAGCTGACTCCGGACGAGATTGCATCCATCACGCCGCTCATGGAAAAGGCGATGCTGGCGCTGCAGTACCGGGTGGAGACGTCATGAACCGTTTGTCGGATTTTTCTGAAATGCCCCATCTGGGTATCCGGCTGCAGCTGCGGTACTATACCTGCAACCTTGATTGCCCTTACTGTATCGCCAGTTGGCGAAAGCGGAAAAGCCCCTTTGATGCCGATACCTTTCAGCGGATCCTTCAGCGAATCAGGGAACTGCCGTATCGCGTCCGGTTGCGGATTGGTGTGGGGGGCGAGATATTCACTTCCCAAAAGCTTCTTGCCAGCCTGAAAGATCTGTTGAACGAGGCAAACAATATTGTCGGGGTTAGTTTTTCCAGTAATATCCATGCGGACTATAAGCGTGTTATCGAACCGTTTATATCTTCTGTAAATACGGAAAAATTGAGTATTGGCTGCACCTTGCACGATATGGTGATTCCGGATGTGGAGCCGTTTTTTGAAAAAGTGCGGCAATTAAAGGAAAAGGGCGTCCTTTTATATGTAGGCTACGTGGCGCTGCCGGATCGCCTGGAGCAGATGCAGCGCTATAGGGAACGCTGTGAAGAATTGGGAGTACACTTTATATTGAACGCCCTGATCGGCAAACCTGTCGCTGCCGGCGCGCTCAGGAAAAAAGCGAAACCGTGGCGATTTAACATCAACTGGGGAAGGTTCGGACTGGCCTATCCGTCTTATCCAAGGGACTATACGTTTTCGGAACGAGAGGTATTGAAAAATCTGTGGTTTACGCCGCACAGTTATCAAATGCAGGTCATCTCTTCCAGAACACGCGGAATGCACTGTTCGGCAGGAAAGAATTATATTCATATTGATCATGACGGCAACGTTTTCCCATGCCTGGGCGTTAAGAACAGACCGGTCCATTTTTTGTTTCCGCTTCTGCGAAAACGTTACAGCATGGGGAACATACTGACCGGCGGACCTGATTTTCGACCGTCCGATATGATATGCCCGCAAACGCACTGCTGGTGCGGCAACGAGAACCAGGCACTCCGGATTGTAGACCGTTACTATCACCGGACAAGGGCATTACGGATTTTCTATCCAAAGAGCGATATCGCCGAAGAGGTGCTGTACAATTCATACAACCCGTCGAAATATCGGTTTTGGCGGTTTTTGGTTCGATAATGCCATTGCCGGGAAAGGTTGCTTCACCTGTGACGAAGAGTTGCCATATGAAAACGCCTGATTTTTTGATCGCCGGTTTTCCAAGGTCCGGCACCTCTTCGCTGCATGACTATCTTGGACAGCACCCCGATATCTTTATGGCGGCCATTAAAGAGCCGAATTTTTTTGCGACTGACTTTCACCAGGAAAGTGATCGGTTTCACGGAAAGCGACTTTATTTTCCGTATCGAAGCGAACAGAAATATTTGCGTCTTTTTGCGGGTCGGGGCAGGGGACAGTTGGCCGGGGAGGCATCCTGGACGAATCTGTACTCTGTTGTTGCCGGGGCCAAGATTCAGGCCTACAATCCATTGGCCAGGATTGTCATCGTCTTTCGCGAACCGGTTGCGTTTCTTTTTTCTTACCATTCTGCGGCCACATTCGCCCTTGGTGAGGATATCCCGGATATTAGAAATGCCATAGCTGCGGAAAAAGAGCGCAGACGGGGGGAGCGTTTGGGGAAACGGGTGATTGTCCCCTCGTGGCTTTATTATTCGCGGTTTATCCGATATTCAGAGCATATCGGCCGCTATCTAACCCTGTTCGGAAAGGAAAAAGTAAAGATCGTCGTATTTGACGATCTAATCGAAAAGACGGAGACGGTTTACCGGGAAATAGCAGCGTTTCTGGGAGTTGATACAAAGTTTCGCCCGGATTTCAGC
>CAZKYZ010000214.1:0-6813 GCA_964557055.1 uncultured Desulfobacterales bacterium | reverse complement strand
CGCGACATCCAGACCTTTCCAGGAGCTATCATGTTTTCCGTTTACGGAAAACAGTTTCCGTAAAACACGGATACGGATGAAATGAACCCTTTCTAAAATGGAAAAAATCAATGGAAAAAAGAGCCTCCCGTCTCCCAATGGCTATGATGCTGTTTTTCTTTGTGCTGCTGCCCGCAGCTGCCGCTGCGGACGGCACTGCTGAATGGGGCTATGAAGACCCCATCGGCCCGGAGCAATGGGCCGGCCTTTCGGCGACCTTTTCTCTCTGCGGCAGCGGAAAAAACCAGTCCCCCATCGACCTGAACGGCTTTTTCGACAGCAGGCTGGAACCGCTGGTTTTTGAGGACATACCCGTCAATGTCGATATCCACAACAACGGCCATACCATTCAGGTGGAGGTCGAACCGGGCAATACCGTTACGGCAGAGGAACACATTTACGAACTGAAACAGATCCACTTTCATGCCCCCTCTGAACATACCCTCCAGGGCCGTTCCTTTGCCATGGAAGTTCATTTGGTACATCAGGACAGCAACGGCGCCCCCCTGGTGGTTGCTGTCTTGCTGGAGGAGGGCCGGATAAATAAGGTGATAAAGGAATTCTGGCGCCGGATACCCGCCCACGAGGGTGAAAAGAACAGCATCAGTCGGATCCGCGCCTATGATATTCTGCCGGACAACCGGGATTATTATCGATACAACGGATCATTGACCACCCCGCCCTGCACGGAAGGTGTTCGCTGGATGGTCCTCAAGGAAATCGGTGGCGTTTCCCGGCGGCAGGCCGATATTTTCGTGAAAGTGTTGAAGCAACACAACAATCGACCGCTACAGCCGCTGAACGCACGCCAGGTGCTCCGTTAGCTATTGTCCATCCAGAAACGGCATCTTTCGGCCCGGGGCTGCGTTTTCGCTCTTTTGTAGTAATGGCGTAGCCAGTCAAGATTTATTCAACATAGCTCGCTATGCTTCCGGTTTCAAAATCGCTCAAGCCTTGCTCCGAACCAAAATCTACCATTTCTGGATGGACACTATCGACACCCTGCCGTTTAAGCCCAGGCGGCAGCACCGGACGCGTGACGCTGCGAACATGGTTTGGCGGATAAATGAAGGATCCCGGTCGTTTCGACTTGACGGATACGCGTATACCATATAGAGGGTACTTACAATTCAAAGGCACTATATATGTTGGTCTCACCAGAATAATAATCCATACAGGCGTGGTTTCAAAAAACCCTGCCGGTCATAACATCGTCCTGGAGAAAACCAAAAATTGAGCCCGAAAAAGGAATGTTAAACACTTCTTGCAAGGGAGGGATAAACACAACCGTGGACAGTCTTTTTGACCGGAAAAAGAACGGCGGCGACTACAACGCAGCCTCGCTGGAAATATTACGGGGTCTTGACCCTGTCCGTCGGCGGCCGGGAATGTATACGGACACCCAGCGGCCGAACCATTTGGGTCAAGAGGCCATCGACAACAGTGTCGATGAAGCCATCGCCGGTTTTGCCAACCGCATCGATGTAAGATTGTACGAAGATGATTCCCTGGAGGTTACGGACAACGGACGGGGCATGCCGACCGACATCCATCCGGAAGAAAAAATTTCCGGTGTGGAGGTGATCATGCTCAAACTTCATTCCGGGGCCAAATTTTCCAACAAGGATTACCGTTTTTCAGGAGGGCTGCACGGTGTCGGTGTGTCTGTTGTAAATGCTTTGTCCAAAAGGCTTGAGGTCGAAATCCGGCGCAACGGAAAAAAATACCGCATTGATTTTGAGGGCGGGCGCAAGGTCAGCGAACTGACCGTAATCGATACTGTCGGTGTACGCAATACCGGATCCCAGGTTCATTTTTGGCCCGACCCTGCCTATTTCGATACCGCCACGTTTTCAGCCCGGCAGCTTACACGGACCCTGCGTGCCAAAGCCGTTCTGTGTCCCGGCCTGCGGGTGACCTTTAGGAACGATAAAACGGGTGAATCGGACCAATGGTGTTTCGAGGACGGACTGAGTGACTACATCCTGGATAACCTTCCGGCAGTGGGCCTGGTACCGGATCGACCCTTTGTGGGCGAATTTTCAGGCAAGGAAGAAGCGATTACCTGGGCGGTTCTCTGGCTGACCGAACCTGGTGAAGGGATTGCCGAAAGTTACGTCAATCTCATACCGACCATGCAGGGAGGCACGCATGTAAACGGATTCCGGGTCGGCCTGTTATCCTCCATTCGAGAATTCTGTGAATTTCGCAACCTGATTCCGAGAGGTATCAAAATCTCGGCCGAAGATGTCTGGGAAAGATGCGCCTATGTATTGTCGGTCAAGATGGCGGAGCCCCAGTTTTCCGGGCAGACCAAAGAGAGGCTGTCCTCCCGGCAAAGCGCTTCTTTCGTATCTGGAGTGGTGAAAGATGCCTTCAGCCTGTGGCTGAACCGTCATACGGATGTGGGTGAAAAACTGGCCGAAATGGTCATCGAAAACGCCCGTCACCGGATGAAACGCGGCAAAACGATCGTTCGCAAAAAAATCACCAGCGGCCCCGCCCTCCCGGGGAAACTGGCAGACTGTGTTTCCCAGGTAGCCGAAAACACCGAACTGTTCCTGGTGGAAGGCGATTCTGCCGGCGGATCCGCCAAACAGGCCCGCGATCGCCAGACCCAGGCCATCATGCCCCTTCGGGGAAAAATCCTCAACACCTGGGAAATCGATTCCGGTTCCATTCTCAGCTCAAAGGAAATTCATGATATTTCCGTCGCCATCGGTGTGGATCCGGGATCGGACGACATCACCGAGCTGCGCTATGGGAAAATATGCATCCTGGCCGATGCTGACTCGGATGGACTTCACATCGCCACCCTGATTTGTGCGCTTTTCTACCGTCATTTCAGGCCGCTGGTCACCGCCGGACATATTTTTGTGGCGATGCCGCCCCTTTACCGCATTGATTTCGGGAAAAACGTTTTTTATGCCCTGGACGAAGAAGAAAAAAGGGCAATCCTTAAACGGCATGAAAACGGGGCCCCCAAAGCGAACGTGCAGCGATTTAAAGGCCTTGGGGAGATGAACCCCCTTCAGCTTCGGGAAACGACCATGGCGCCGGAGACCCGGCGCCTGATCCAGCTCACGGTGGCGTCCGATCAGGAAACCGAGCCTGTTCTGGACATGCTGCTGGCCAAGAAACGGTCGGCAGACAGGCGGCACTGGCTGGAAGAGGAAGGCGACCTTTCCGATACAACATAGCGGGGTGTTGAAAAACGTCACGCACAGCCATTTTTAAAGAACCGGAAGGAAGCGCGGTACAGCGGCCCTAATCATACCAAAAATACAGGAACAGACACATGAGCAACAGCACGGCGATCAATCTGGAAGGCGTTGAACAGGTACCGCTCATCCGGTTCACCAAAAAGGCATATCTCGATTACTCCATGTACGTCATTCGTGACCGGGCCCTGCCTTTCATCGGTGACGGGCTGAAACCGGTTCAACGACGGATTGTTTTCGCCATGTCCGAACTCGGCCTTAAAGCAACGGCCAAATTCAAGAAATCAGCCCGAACCGTGGGGGACGTGCTCGGCAAATATCACCCCCACGGTGATACGGCCTGTTATGAAGCCATGGTACTTATGGCACAGCCTTTTTCCTACCGGTACCCTCTGGTGGAGGGACAGGGAAACTGGGGCGCCCCGGACGACCCCAAATCCTTTGCCGCCATGCGCTATACCGAAGCAAAGCTTTCCCATTATGCGGAAACGCTTCTTTCCGAACTGCAGATGGGAACGGCATTGTGGGGGCCGAACTTCGACGGCACCCTGAATGAACCGCTGGCCCTGCCTGCACGGCTGCCGAATATCCTGCTGAATGGAACCACCGGTATCGCCGTAGGCATGGCCACGGATATTCCGCCCCACAATATCCGTGAGATTGTGGATGCCTGCATCCTGCTGATCGACCACCCCGCGTCCAATACCGACGACATCTGCCAACACGTCCGGGGGCCCGACTTCCCCACCGGAGCGGAGCTGATTACACCCCGATCCGAAATCGAGAACATCTACCGCCACGGAAACGGCAGCCTTCGCATGAGAGCCACCTATGAACTGGAAAACGGTGACATCGTCATCACTTCTTTGCCCCACCAGGTTTCACCGGCCAAGGTGCTCGAACAGATCGCCTCACAGATGTCCTCCAAAAAGCTCCCCATGGTTTCCGACCTGCGGGATGAATCAGACCACGAGGAACCCATCCGCCTGATGATCGTCCCCCGGTCAAATCGGGTCGATAAAGAAGCCGTAATGGCCCACCTTTTTGCCACCACCGATCTGGAAAAAAGCTATCGTGTCAACCTGAACGTAATCGGGCTGGACCGCAAACCAGCAGTACACGGCCTGAAGAGCCTCCTGGCGGAATGGATCCGGTACCGGTTTGAAACCGTACGAAAACGCCTCGAATTCCGCCTGTCCAGGATTGTAGAACGGCTTCACATCCTCGACGGTTTGCTGACGGCGTACCTAAACCTGGATGAAGTCATCAGAATCATTCGACAGGAAGATGCGCCCAAACCTTTTCTGATGGCGGCTTTCGGCCTGACCGAAGTGCAGGTGGAAGCCATCCTGCAGATGCGACTGCGACACCTGGCCCGACTGGAAGAAGAAAAAATCCGGAAAGAACAGGAGGGGCTGAACGACGAAAAAAGCAAGCTTGAACTGGTTCTGGGATCAGACGTCCGTTTCAAAAACCTGATCAAAAAAGAGCTGAAGGCGGATGCGGCTGCTTTTGGCGACGAACGCCGCACGCAAGTCATCGAACGAAGGGAAGCGCAAGCCCTTTCGCGGGAAGACCTGCAGCCGGTCGAAGCGGTTACCGTCATCCTTTCCGCCAACGGGTGGGTGCGGGCTGCCAAAGGACACGACCTTGACCCGGAGGGTATCAGCTATAAAGCCGGAGACGAATTGCTGAGCAGCGCTTTGGGAAAAAGCAATCAACCCGCCATTTTTCTCGACTCAACCGGCCGCACCTATTCCTTGGCGGTCCACAGCTTGCCGTCCGCCCGGAGCCAGGGAGAACCGCTTACGGGAAGGTTCATTGTTCCCAAGGATGCTGTATTCACCGCTACGTTAATGGGCTCCCCGGAGCAGGAAATCCTCCTGGCCAGCGATGCCGGTTATGGGTTTATCACCACCATAGAAGCCCTGATCACCAAAAACCAGAAAGGCAAGGCGCTGCTCAGCCTGCCCAAAGGAGCCAGACCGCTGGCACCGGTTCCCGTGCAAAACCGGAAATCCGACCTGCTTGCGGCAGTGACCAGCGAGGGGCGTCTTTTGCTGTTCCCCCTGAGTAAACTTCCGGTTCTTCCCAAGGGGAAAGGAAACAAAATCATCGGGATCCCCTCAAAACGGTACAAAGCAGGGATCGAGTTGATGTCGCACCTGGCAATTATCCCCGTTGGTAGCGGACTGGTCGTTTATTCCGGCAAACAGTATTTTCGTTTAACACCGGGAAACACCGCCGGTTATATAGGTGAACGGGGCCGCCGGGGCAAAATGCTGCCGCGGGGATACCGCAATGTGGACCAAATGATTCCCGAAATTTCATCTCAGACGTCGCTGATTTGAACCACTGCCGGGCATCAGCAAAACGGCAGCGATGTTTTTTACCGCCATTCCTGATGTAACGCCTATATTTTCTTGACAAAATCGAATCGACAACGTATTTTATACCATTAAAAATCGGTTTGCGGGCTTATCATTTCACGTAAAGGAGCAGAATTTCATGACTCTCACCAAATCAGAAATAGTGGAAACCGTCGCAGAATCAAACGGATTTACCAAAAAAAAGTCGGTTGAAACTGTCGAAACACTACTCGAAATCATTAAGAGAACCCTCGAGACAGGTGAGGACGTTCTGGTCAGTGGTTTTGGAAAATTTTGTATAAAAAACAAACGAGACCGCAAGGGACGCAACCCGGCCACCGGTGGAACAATGATGCTGAAATCCCGCAAAGTAGTCACCTTTCGGTGCTCTGGAAAGCTACGCGAAAAAGTTAACAACGGCTAACCGCCAGGTTCCCGGAAACACTTTACCACCTGCGGCTGCCGATCCATCGATACGGTAATACCGGTGCCGCATAAAGGCTCTTCGACATATACAGCCCCCTCCTGCCCTGTTCGTATATGTTTAAAAATCATTTTCAGGTGTCCTCTCCACTCCGGTACTGCCAGGTTCTTCTGAATAAACCCTTGACACAAATCGGCCTATACGGTATTTAGTCGTGTTTTAACTGAAGGTGCCTGAAAAGGCATTTCCTTGCTCCGGCGATTATCCGGGGCTGTAATCCACAAGGAGGTTTTATGCGAAGGTACGAAACAATTATTATTATGGATCCGGACCTTTCGGAAGATGGGCGAAAACCGATCTTTGAAAGACTGGACGCTCTGGTTGAGGAATTCAACGGTTTCCTCTTCAATTATGATGAATGGGGGGGGCGGCGGCTCGCCTATGAAATCAAGAAAAAAAACCGCGGCTACTATGTTTGCATGGACTACTGTGGCGCCGGCCCACTGGTCGACGAAATCGAGCGCTTTTTCAGAATTGATGACCGCATCCTGAAATTCATGACCATTCTCCTGCAGGATGCGGTTGATATTGAAGCGCTCAAGGCCGAAAAGGAAAAGGCGGAAGTAGAGGCCAAAGCCGCTCGGGAAGCCGCAGCCGCACAAGCCGAAGCTACACAAGCCGCAGCCGCACAAGCCGAAGCCGCACAAGCCGAAGCTACAAAAGCCGAAGCTACAAAAGCCGAAGCTACAAAAGCCGAAGC
>CAZKYZ010000213.1:0-6820 GCA_964557055.1 uncultured Desulfobacterales bacterium | reverse complement strand
ATCGAGAAGAAAATAAGCGCCACTGCAGATGGTATGCACGAGGCGGTCCTGGATATTGTAAAGGCCATGCGGGATTTGACAAAATATCTTACCTGATTTCCGTCAAAGGCCTCTGATAAGAACCGGACCCAACGGGAATACTGGAGGAAACGCAAAAAACGGTGGAAACAAAAGGAGGTATATTGTGCTCAACAAGGAAGAACTATGTAAGAAAATCAAATCGATATATCCGGATATCGGCGAATGCGGCATTGATGTTACTGTCGACTATGATGATATGAAAAAAGCCTGGGTTGTGGACCTGAAGAAGGACAATCATGAGCTAAAAACCTATTTGGAACCTGAAGATGCTGATTTGTGTATAAATGGCAAACAATGTATCGGTCTGGGAATTCAGATTGCTCAACTCCGCTCCAATATTAAGCGGATGTAAAAAAAAATAAAAGGATAAATATCATGAAAAAAGTCAACAAAATCCTCGCGGCGTGCGATTTGTCAAATTCCTCGATCCAGGCGATCGAGTATGCCGCCGACATGGCCGAGAGTGTGGACGCTGAACTGGTTATCGTCAACGTCATCAACGAGCGGGATCTGGAGATGGTCGAAAAAGTTTCCCAATATACCGACAAAATAACCGTCAGCAACTATGTTCGTGAAACCCGGGAATATCGATCTGAAGAGATCACAAAAGTCCTGGCGGCGTCGAATCGTGATCCTGCTTCGTACAGGACTGTTTTCAGGACCGGCATCCCATTCCGGGAAATTCTGGCCGCAATCGAGGAAGAAAAAGCGGACCTTCTCGTTATGGGGACAAAAGGCCGGACCGATTTGGAAGATGTTCTTTTCGGGACCACGGCCCAGAAAATGTTTCGTCGGTGCCCCATTCCGTTGTTGAGCATTCGCATGAAAACCAACGATTGACGAAAAGAGGTATAAAAAAGAAGCTCCGGCATCGCGGACGGGTTTTGTAACGATTGGCCTAGGCCGTTAACATGCGGTCCTTTGGGATACCAGGCAGACCCCGCCTGAAAGCTGAAAAAAAGGACACCCCGGCTGTGACCCGAATGATTCCAAACAATCAGATCACCCTGTTGCAAAACGGAGAGGCTTATTTTCCGGCGATCGAAGCGGCTCTGGACCGGGCGATGCATGAAATTTATCTGGAAAGCTATATTTTCGAGAATGACAATACCGGACAGCGCATTGGGGAAGCACTCAGACGGGCGGCTCTTCGTGGTGTAAAAACCCGCGTTCTGGTCGATGGATTCGGATCGATGCGTTTGCCGAAAACCATGGTTGATTACCTTGTGGCTGCCGGCGTAATGGTGCTGAAATTCCGGCCCAAGACATCGCCTTGGACGCTGCGGCGCCGACGATTGCGTCGCTTACACCGCAAAATCGTGGTTGTGGACCAGGCGACTGCATTTGTCGGAGGCATTAATATTGTCGACGACATGGATATACCTGGCCAAACATCTCCCCGTTTTGACTACGCTGTATGTGTGAAAGGCCCGCTGGTAAAAGCAATTCATGCTTCCGCACGCCGGGTGTGGTCCCGGGTGGCCTGGAGTCGCTTGCGGATTGAATGGGTCCGGGACAACGACAGGCAAGCGCCCTGGTCCGTATCCAAGGGCCATATGCGCTCCGCTTTTCTGGTGCGGGATAACTTCCGCCATCGCCGCGATATTGAAGATGCCTATCTGCAGGCAATTGAACAGGCACAATTTGAAATCCTTCTTGCAAGTGCCTACTTTTTGCCCGGATCGAAGTTTCGTCACGCGCTTCTGGGTGCCGCCCGGCGCGGCGTCCGAGTGGTTTTGCTGTTGCAAGGAAAAATGGATTACCGATTGCTGCATTATGCCTCGCATGCCCTATATAACAGTTTCCTCAATGCAGGCATTGAGATCTATGAATACCACAAGAGCATTATGCACGCTAAGGTTGCTGTAATCGATCAGCACTGGGCTACGGTTGGATCTTCAAATCTCGATCCTTTCAGCCTGTTACTTGCTCTCGAGGCAAATGTCGTTGTTGACGATGAAAACTTTGCCAAAACATTGAAGCATAGCCTGGAGCAGGCCGTCAAAATCGGGGCGCAACGAATATTTGAAGAAACCTGGAGAACGCAGCCCATCCGGCTGCGCCTGGCGAGCTGGCTAAGTTATGGTTTGGTACGATTCATGATAGGAATGGCAGGGTATGCCCCGGGGAAAGATAGTGCCCGGACTTCACGCCCCAAACGGCAGCTCCAGCGTAGGTAAAAGACAGTAAAGAACAGGTGATGGAATCACTTTTATAGCTTTTTTAAGATATGGGTTCCTTCGGTTAAATACGCCCGGCACATCTGAATCGCCTGTTTCAGCGAACGCCTCTCAGGGGTCGATGAATATCGGGCCGACACCCTTTCGTCCGGTCGTTTGGAAGTAGCTCCCGCCGTAAAAATGCCAGGGAAGACCTGCCAATGCTTCCACTGCCCCCTCGGGCGTCAGCGAACGGAGCATCTCCCGGGATACCAGCCCCCGATACCACCGCCCCGATGCCGTAAACGCTTCATGATCGACGAAATACCGGAGCCACGTCGACCCGCATTTCTTACAAGTCTCTACAGATACCTCACCAAAACGACCGTTCGTCTTATCGACCCCGATGACCTCGGAATCGAAATGGGTGTGGTGGAAGGGCGGCTTCATGCAGCCACACTCGCTCATCGCTCCCCTTTCTTTATCTTTCTTTTTGATCTGAAGTAAGTAAATAAAAGAAAACCAATAATTATCAGCAGACAAGAAACGGTTATTATGAATGCAAAAAAAAGAGAGTTTTGAGAAAGAATCATATCCTTTCCAACCAAACGCGATATTTCGCGAATCTCTCCCCCTCCAGCGTCAATCCATTTGTTTACTTCTGAAATTTGGCGCAGTTGCATAGAATGCATCTGAAAAACGAAGTAGGTTGATAAGGCGCCCACCAGCAGTAAGATAATCAAGGCCACCCAATCGGCTTTTTTTACAACCCATTTATCCACCGGTTCTTTGTTATCAGTCATTTTTTGCACTCCACAGGTTTACTTCGTATGACTATAAATGAATTCACTTGTAGATCAGGAAATGTTAAAATTGTGGTGTCGTTTTTTTCACAATGGTTTTTGGATAACAACTTGTTTAATTATAAGATTCTACCATCCATTTCTCTTTTATCCGCTTGTCTCCTAATTTGTCAAACGTTTATACCCATAGATCGTTTACATTTTCTATATAACCATTTAGGTTAAAATGGTTCCTTGACAGATCTGCCGGGAAGCTTACACCCCATAGACTTGGAAAATAACCCTAGCGGCAGGGGATGTCACATTATAATTGCAGTGATAGCTTTAAATACGGCAAGTATATCGCAAGCGCCTCCAAAAAAATAATTATGAAACAGAAAATGGACAGCAAGACGGCCACTATTTTTTTCCCGGTTTTAGACAGACGATTTGTTAACAGCAATAATGCGACCCCAAAACCGATTGATACACAAATTCCGGTTGGTGAATGGGCAAGCGCTGTGAGGGGCGGAAATGGCATCCCAACGCTATCGTAAAATTCAGACAAATTTTTCTTTACGAAAATATGTGCCAACGGCAAAAAAATGAGCCCCGCGGCTTCAACCTGGAGAACTATGGACAGTATCCTGCCCGCATTCAAAGGACGATTTCGCTTATCTATCGTCTCTTTCATTTTTCACCCTTTCATTGAATCTTTCCATGGCTTACACAGCACCTCAGCGGCTGGTAAAACTGTATTGTTCCCAGGACATGAACCTGGCGTTCCCATTTGATATAACCAGACCATCCAGGCTTGCAACAAAGCCTTCGGTATTGGCACCACCCCGGATAAAACAACCCCTCAAGCCCGATCGCCACTGTGGACATGCCACTGCCCTGTAAAGGGATATTCGCCGGTGTCTGCCGGTGCCGGTTGTTCGCGGCCTTTCTTTCCGGACCCATCCCGCACCGCTCTTTGCAGCAGCCGGTCATCTGCCGTAAGCAGGGTGATATAACCCGGTTTGTGTCCCATCCCCAGCTTCTGGGCTGCGTCAAGTGTTGTCCGGTCGGCGGTATACAAAAACATCTTTCGTTCCTTGCCAAGCACAAAAGCCAACATGGATGTCAGAAACGAACAAACGTCGGCGGGCTTCTTCGTCGAAAGTGCAAGGTATTGCAGGCGGTCTGTTTCTCCGACGGATTCGACCACGGCCATGTTGCCGCATGGGTCGCGCAGAATGGTTGTGGAATCGGGCCGATCGACGATCTGTGAAAGGAAATCTTCTGTCCGCGGGTATACGAAATGGACGCGGTTGATTCCCGCGGATGATGATATCTCACGGATTTCTGCAATCGTATCCCCGCTGGGGGAAACGGTTTCCAGTCTGCCTGAATTCTGCGGGCAGGGTGTCTCCGGTGTACTGAATATATAGTACCCGGGGACGAGCAGAGACCCTGCCGCTGTCAGCCGCCGGGTGCTTGCATTGTCTTGCGTGACAAAAGCGATCAGCAGCGCGCCCCCGCGTGTGGCGGTTTGTTCAAGCGAACTTTCAATAATCCGGGTGAAACAGCCTTTGCACCGCGCAGCGGGCAGGGTCCATGAACCCGTCATGATGCCGATGGTAATGCTGTTGCCGTTGGGCAGCTTGAGCAACCGGTAGGTAATGCCGGACCCGGCCAGCAGTTCCTGATTGTCATCTGTCACGATCATCAGGTCCGTGTCGGGAAAGCTGAGCTTGCGGCCGAAAACCCAGTCGAAGCTCTTTTTGTCCCCCCAGTGTCCAAAACAGGCATTCAATCCGCACAGGTACTCCTTTTTGATCCCCGGCGGGTTGAAATATACGTTTGTCATGAACGTCTCCTAAACGATTGGTCTGCACAAGCCTCTTTACGGACAACCAGGGCGAAGTGAGCGCTTGCGGCTATTTCGTCACTCCGTCCGTTTTGGGCGTGGTGCCCAGAACACGCTCGGCCACCCGGCTTGGCGATGTCCACCAAAGCTGATCCCCGTATCGATCTTCGAGCCGGGTAAAAAGCGAATCGAGGTAATTGCGGTACAATTTGTCCATGCCGTCGAGTGCTATGTGTCCCGAAGCCGCTTTTATTATATGGGCTTTTATGCTCAGCAGCCCGCCGTGTTCGACAATCTCCAGGGCCCGGTCGACGCTGCTTGTCGCCTGGAAATTGGCGGTTATGTGAACCAGCTTGCCGTCGCAGATCAGTTGCGGATGCAGTAGGGATACGCCCCGCAGGCCACTCATATCGGTTTTCGCACCTGGGGAGACCGGTGTAAAAATATCACGCGCGGAACAGACGAAGGTGAGCCCCAGTTGGATCATTGCCCGGGCCAGATTGGCAGGCAGGTCCCAACCCGGGGGGTTCATCCCTGGAACGAATTTCAATCCCGCCTCTTTGAAGATATCAATTGCCCGTCGGAGTATTTCGACACATTCGTCCACGCTCTGGAGTTGGAACTCGATTGGGATTCGCGGCCCCTGGTGGACGTGATACAGGCCATGGAGCGCGATATCAGTGCGTGGCATATGATTCAGGAAATGAACGAATTCCGGATGACGAATCAGGCTCATGGTGCCCACCGGCAATATTTCCGCCAGGAATACCCGGTCGCGAACAAATGGTATTTTGGCCAGAAGCTTCCGCGTTGGAAACGCAGAAATCTCCCGCCAGTCTGCTGTCGTAAACAGCGTGACCCGCAACTTTGGATGACGCTCCAACAGCCATAGCAGATGCCCCAGGGCGCCTTTTTCCAGGTCGCCGCCTGCTTCGTAGGCATCCGTGGACTTGCCGGGGTGAATGTCGTCGACAGTAAAACAGACAGCCGCAAGTTTGCCTTCCGGTATCCACTTTCGCATCGTATTCATCGATTCACAATCGTTGCCGGCCACATCGTATCACTGTCCGGAATTTTTGGGTTATGCCAATACCTGCCGCAATGTGTTTTGTTCAGAGTGTTGAATTTACTATCACAAACGGCTGATGTCAATTCAAGCGGATTGTTGCGGGCAAAGACCACTGTTTTACGACAATTCACTGTGGTTTCGCATTTACGATCCAGTTTTGCGCGTCAACTAATGCATCGAAGGCAAAGTGTTTTATCTCTGCCGAGACAAAGTGTTTGGCTATTTTACCGGCAAAATCACCCAGTGCGGCGTCGGTTACAAGGGCCACATGCAATATCCTTTTATGGTGCTCCTTTACGAAGGTAAAATGTTTTACCAGAGAACCAAAAGATTCCCACCCGGGAAAGGATTTTGTGCTGATTATCAGCCCTTTGAGCTTCCCGGATTTCTCCAGGTATGGGTCGATTACGCCCGCCGCTGTTTCAAAATCATTTTCGGACAATGCCCCATCCGGACGCAATGTCACGATAGCGTTTATTTCATCCAGTTCTATGCGCAGCATTCTATTTCTCCTGTTGAACTGACAATCTCGTTAAAAGTCGGATTTCTCTCTTTTCTGTCATCATGGCAGAGGCCGGGATCCTGTGATTTCAAACGGTTCTGGATGCCGGATACGTCCGGCATGACGGCTGAAAGCCTTTTCACGGCTTTATCTTAATTGTGTCATCTATTTGAAATGGCTATGCCTGTTTTCCCGCCCCGCGAACGCCATTGTCAATAGGGGTGGTTTTCCCAGCCTTCGTCACAATCGATTCCGTAGCAGGTATACCAACGGACCAGGCCCGTATGCTGGCCGTCGCCACCATCGACCTTTTGATCTAGTCTTGCGTTTTCCGTTTTCAGCATGCACCCATGATCGATGATTTGAGCGTTCTCC
>CAZKYZ010000212.1:0-6823 GCA_964557055.1 uncultured Desulfobacterales bacterium | reverse complement strand
GGTGGGATTTGTATTTTGCACAACAAGCTGAAGCCAATGAATTGAGTTTAATTAGTCCTGCAACCCCTAAAAGTACTTCAGCTCATTAATGGGGGAAGCGCAACAAGCGTGTGTAAGGGGCGGGCGAGGAGCTTGCCGCCCAACTATCCTGGAGAAGAGCCTTTATTCTTGATCTGCTGCTTAATATCCTCAAATCGCGCTTCTGTCAGGTCATATTTTCGGAAAGGAATGAAGCTCAGCAGCATCATGGCGGCAGGGAAAAGGCAGAACACCACCCGGATACCGGTTGCCACGCTTTCGGGTTGGGGGCCTTCTTTGACGAAACCCGACAGGGAAAGCGCGAACCCGACGATACTGGGGCCCACCGCGTAGGCAATCTTCTGCCCGGCGGCCCAAGACCCGGAAAACACCCCTTCCCGCCGAAGCCCCGACTGCATTTCATCGTATTCGATGGTATCGGGCAACATGGAAAAGGGAAACAACTGGAAACTGGAAAAACCGATCCCCAGCAAAAACACCTGCACGTAAAACAATGAGATCTGCCCTGGGCGGGTGAAAAATATGGAAAAGAGCATCAGGGTCAAAAACCCCAGCCCGATAGTGTAGGCTCGTATTTTTCCGAGGCGCAGGCCGACTTTCACCCAAAGGGGAATGCAAAGGACCGCGGTGCCGAGAAAGATGGGGAAGATGGTTCCCATGGCGGTTTCCGGCAGGTTCATCACGTGCTTCACGAAATAGATCATGCCGGCCATCAGCACGCCCACGGCCAATGCCTGGAGCGTATAGCTCAGCATCAGTATCACAAAGGGAACGTTGCGGAGGGCGATCCGGACTTGCTCGGCAATGGGGGGCGGCGTTGCCTGGGATGAGACAAACGCTGCTTTTCGCGTCGACCAAAAGCAGATAAGGCAGCTCGCGACCATCATAACGCCGAAAACAATGCTCATGAGCCGGAACCCGGATTCTCCCCCGCCTCCGGCCTGCACCAGCGGCATGGCCAACCCGCCGGCCATCATGGCTCCGATGGAAGCAAAAGCCATGCGGTACGAAGTGATGGACATGCGCTCGTTGTAGTTGTCCGACATCTCGGCCACCATGGCGGAATAAGGTACGTTGATCACGGTAAAGGCCGTACAGCCAATGGCGAACAGAATGCCCACTTGAACCGCATTTTGGAGATCGGACCCGTACCCCGGGTGCAGGAATAAGAAATACATGCAAAGTCCGAAGGGTAACGATCCATAGAGCAGATACGGCCGCCGTCTCCCCATACGGGACCGGGTCGCATCGGAAATCGCCCCCATAATCGGGTCGGACACCACATCCCAGAGTTTGGGGATCAGCAGCACCACCCCGGCAAGCGCCGGGTTGATGCCGACCACATTGGTCAAAAAGAAAAGCAAAAACATACCGGTGGTAACGATAAAAAAATTGCTCCCGATATCACCGATGCCATAACCGAATTTGATGCGCCAATCGATTTTAACCGCGGGGGAGTTTTCCATGGGAGATCCTTTTTTGTTGAGAAATGTTGGGTCTGTCAGCAGGCAAGAGGGCATGGGTTCGAGAGTCAGGCCTGGAATGGAGGTTACTTTAGTGGATTTTCAGCTTTTTTACAAGACCGGAGAAATTAAGAGCGGGGAAGAGCAATGCATCCTGAAAATTCAGTGCTTACAAATTCATTTTATACCCCGTCCAATGCGGGTTCTGGCGCCGGTGCCAAGGTGGTTTACCGATCAAAGTGCGGCAAGACTCCGAAAATTTTTTGCGATTTGGATTGGTTAGCGCAGCTGGTGACCCATAGGCATAGGGTCGAACCACGGGCCAATCCGGGCAAATGTTGTAAAACGCAACGCTATGTTTTATATTGCGAAAAAAAAATACAGTAAAATCACTTAAGCGAACATGTCGCTGGAGAATCCGAAGCGCAAGAACCAGCGCGTGTCTCAACTCGCATGTTCGCACCCATGATAATATTTTGAAGGAATAGACATGATTTTAGATACACTTGAGAATGCACACCGTTATCTGGCCCTGAGCAAGGGATTCCCCAAGGCAATTGAATTTCTCCTACGTCCTGATCTGAACGAACTGCCGGTGGAGAAGTATGAAATAGACGGTGATCGCGTTTATGCGATGGTGGCAAAGGATCCTGGTCGCAGGAAAGAGGATTCGCTGCTCGAAATACATAAGAACTACATCGATATCCAATTGGTCTTGACAGGAAAAGATGAGATGGGATGGAAACCAATAAAAGCATGTAAACACCCAACCGGAGAATATGATAAAGAATCTGACATTCAATTTTTCGCGGATGATCCTGCTGCCTGGCTTCCTGTTGAAAGTGGATTTTTTGTGATCTTTTTCCCGGAAGATGCACACATGCCGATGATCTCGGCAGGACAACTCCACAAAATTATTGTCAAGGTCGCGGTGGAACAGAAATGAAAAGTGCGATCTGGAAAACAGAGAAAACAGCTCTTTACCTTGCACGGCGGATTGCCTCATAAGCGATAAGGACATACCCTGCCTTTTTAAAATACGGCTGCTGCAAATGCTTTCGGGGTATATGCCTCCAGCTGGTCGGCCAGCTGATTCATCTTCAGATGGCTTTGAGCGAGCGGGCTGTCAGGGTAGACGATGTTGTACTGGCGGAAGCGCCAGAAAGAAGTGCCTGTTGCACCCAATACTGCCAGGGCCTGAAGCTGCATCTTTTCGTCAGCCGTCAGCGACGCTTCGCTTTGATATCCGGCCACCAGGGCCTTAAACTTTTCCAGGGAAATGACCGCATCCTGCGTACAGAACCCCACCAGACACATACCGATATCAAAAGCCCGGTAGTAAACGCAAACCTCTTCAAAATCCAACACAGCAACCAACTTGTTATCGATAAAAAGGGTATTGTCGTAAAACAGATCCCCATGAATCAGGTTTTGAGGGAGATCGTCCGATATGGCACCCTGCAGGTAGTCTTTTTTGGCAGACAGCCACTGCCGATATCCATGGTTCGTTTTGGCATTGATTACTTCGTCGAAGCTTTCCAACCCATAGGCAAACTGACCGGGCACATCGGCGGGCGGCGGAATGCGGTGCAGGCGGGCCAGTTGACGGCCGACCTGAAAGATCATAGCGGTGCTGGTTCGTTCGGGGACCCGGCCGTGGATATACGTTTTGACAAACACCGGTTTGCCCTTGAGCTGGACGACGGAACGGTTGTCTGTTGTTTTGACAACCCGCGTGGTGGGGAAGTCGTTTTTTTCCAAAAGATCCAACACGTGGGTGAGGGTTGTCACATCCGCCATGGACTTTTCATCGCAGATGGAAATCACGAAGGCTCCCCGTTGGGTCTCCAGTTTGAAACTCGAATTAGCCTGCCCGCCTTTTAAAGCCTGCAGGGAAACAAACGATCCCAAATCATAGTGGGAAAGCATTGTATTAATTTCGGTATTGTCGATTTGTGTATAGGTTGCCATTTCACGATTCCGATTATTGCCTGGTCAACATAGCCTTTCATGCTTCCGTGTCAGGGTTTTCTTTGGCCGACCACTGCCGCCATGGATTTTCGCAGGCCTGTTTCCAGGTGTTTACACGCGCCGGTCCGCAGCCGTTGCAAGCGATCGGCCGCTTGCAGGATGGAACTGTGTGTGGCTGCTTCCGGCAGCGTATTGTTCGTGCCCAGCGCTTTGCGAACAACGCCGGGAAACTTGGCGGGATGGGCTGTCGCCAGGCAGACGATCTTGGTTTTCGGCGGCATCCGGGCCACAGCCAGCCGGGCTCCCGCCACGGCAACCGCACTGTGAGGATCCAGCAAATAGCCGTGCCGACGGTATACGTCTGACATGGTGTCCAGGGTCTGCGTGTCGCTGATCGCAGCAGTGACAACACCTTTTCGAAGGGCGTTAAGGGTGGTATCGTCGAATCGAACGATACCTTCCTGCTGGAAACGGCTCATCCAGCGGCACAGATGTACAGGATCCTGGCCGCAGACAAAATAGAGATAGCGCCAGAAATTGTAGGGGACAACGATGTCGATGGCCGAAGAGACCGTCTGCAGCAGATCCTGTTTGGTGAGGGCGCCATCGGTCAAAGTCCGGTGGATGGCAGCGTTGGGGTTGTTGGCAATGACAAAAGACCGGACCGGCAGCCCCATGCTGCGGGCCAGATAACCGCCGAAAAGATTGCCGAAGGCGCCCGTGGGGACAGAGAAAGCGATTTTTTGCCCCACACCTTCCACGATCTGGAAGTAGGCATAAAAATAATGAACCGCCTGCATCAGCACGCGGCCCCAGTTGATGGAGTTGACGCTGGACAGGTTAACCTGCTGTTTGAAGTCATTATCGGCAAAGAGCCGGGCTACCACCAGATCGAGGTCGTCACCGCCGTTCTGGCAATTGTCCACACTGACAGGGTGTATGTTGCCTGCTTCCAGGGTTGTCATCTGACGCTGCTGCTCTTCCGAGATCAAACCGTTGGGAAAGAGTACCCAGCAATCCAGGCGCTGTTTTCCGGCGGCGGCATGAGCAGCTGCAGGGCCTGTATCTCCGGTGGTGGCCACCAGAAGGGACGCATGTTCCTTTTTTCTTTTGAGAAACAGGTCCATTGCGTTGATTAAAAACCCCATGGCCACGTCTTTGAAAGAAAGCGTCGGGCCGTGGAACAGTTCCATTACGTAAAGGTTTTCCCCGGGAGCCGGTTGAACCACCGGTACGATCTTCGGATGGGTAAAGCCGGAGAAGCTGTGGTGCAGGAGTTCGGACAACTGATCGGCGGAGATGATCGAACGGTCGATGAACAGGGACATGATTTCGAAGGCAAGATCCACAAAACCGAGGGTAGACCAGTGTTTGAGCGCAGCAGGCGATGCCTGCGGTATCCTGTCCGGTACGAAAAGACCGCCGTCCGGGGCAAATCCCTGCAGGACTGCCGTTTCAAAGTCAACCGGTGCAATACCTCCTTTGGTGCTGACATATCGGATCATGAATCTATCGTCCTTTCTGCTTTCAGGGCCTGTACAAGGGCTGTGGCGATCTGGACATCCTGCACGGCCACCCCTGTCAAATCAGCGACCGTAATCTGGTCGGGAGATGTCCGACGCAGTGTTTTATCGGCAACAACCCTTCCGAGTTCAACGATTTTATTAACCTGGAGCAGTCCCGCCGATAGCGCCTTGTGAATTTCACCACGGCATTGGCACTGGGAGATACTGTCGGCTACGACAATATCGGCCCGGGCCAGGATTTCGGTATCGAGCTCCTGTTTGTCGGCGGTATCCGATCCCATGGCGGTAATGTGGGTCCCGGGCCGGATTTGGTTCCAAAACAGCAGTGGTTTTCTGGCCGGGGTGGCGGTAATGATCAGATTGCAGCCGGAGGTAAGCGTTTGGATATCATGGGTGGTCTGCACCTGGAATCCAAGGTTTTCCATGTCCTTGCGATAATCCTGAAGCCGTTGCGGATGACGGGCCCAGGCAACCACCTGCCGGCAGGGCGTAACCGCCTTTAGATATTCCACCTGCATTCGGGCCTGGATGCCGGCACCCAGAACGCCGATGCAGTCGATTTTTTCGGGAGCCATATATTTGGCCACAATCCGGCCTGCCAGGGCGGTTCGCAGGTCGGTCAGAAAACCTTCGTCCAGCAGGATGCTGTCGATGATGCCCGTGGCCTGGGAAAAGACCAGCATCAGGCCGGAGCTGGACGGTAGTCCAAGGGCGGGGTTTTCATAAAAACCGGAGGCAATTTTGATAACGAAATAGGGGTCACCTTTAATATAGCCGTATTTGATATGGGTATCCCCGGGAGGTTTTTCGAAAATCAATTCGCCCACCGGAGGCACAACAACGTTGCCTCGGGAATAGGCCACAAAACCCTCTTCAACGGCCCGGCTGAGGTCCAGGCCCGAAACGGCCTGCCGGATCTGTTCTAACGTGTAGATATTTGCCATGCCTCTTTTCCTCTCCGGTCGATTTTCCAACCAAATCTGTTATGCCTTTCCGGGTTTTTTTCTGATACTGCTCAGATCCTTGTAAACGGTTGCCCGAGAGACTCCCAGAATTGCGGCAACCTGCTCAACGGATTTACGGGCATAGAAAAGTCCTTTTTGCTCCAACTGTTTCAATAGCGAAATCCGCCGACCGGCAGACAAGGTGTCCAGCGAACCGGATGTTTTGCTGAGAAACGATTTTATCTCCAGTTTGATCAGGTCGCGCCAGTCATTGCGGAACAGCACCTCCGGAGGCGATACCACGTGAGGCGGACGAATCAGGCCTTCAAGTACCTCCAGGGCTGATTCCATTGGTGCAAAATCGAGGTTGATACACAAAATGCCGATAGGCCGCCCTGCCGCTGATCGTAATGCTGCGGTAATCGATCGAATGGCCTGCCCCTGATCGCCGGCTTTTTCGTAGGGACCAATCACATCTTTGGCCAGATCGAATCGATTCGCATCCAGTTTTAACAGGGAAGCATCACCCGGGGACCTTCCCGAGCAGGGATTGGCAATATAGTAGACAGCATCCTGCTCAATGTCATGGATAACGACCTCGGCATAGGGATGAAACAGCCGGGCTACGGCATCGGCCACCGATTTGTAAGGGGCGAGCTGTTTTTGCATGGGCCAAAATACACCTTTTGTCTAAAATAGACATTATATGGAAAATTTTTTATCATCGATCTTTGGCGATGTCAACAGGGTCGCTTGCAAGATCAGAACAATCGCAGAGCACTTTGGAATTTACCGGCCGATGGGAGTACTATCGTCTGGAAAGTATACCCTATCGTTGCATAAAAAACATGGCGAAGAGAGTTAAGGTGTCTAAAAATAT
>CAZKYZ010000211.1:0-6877 GCA_964557055.1 uncultured Desulfobacterales bacterium | reverse complement strand
TCCCTCGGCGCCGCGGCTCTGAAGCTCTCCGACTTTTGCAACGTTAGGGTAAACACTTGTGTTGTATCCGGCAGCAGCACCACAAAAAAGAGGGTCTGCGGGAGCAATTTTCCAAAAGCTCCCGCACGGGACCCGAATGGAAAAGTCAAAATGGAACGCCTGCCGCCATCCTGCCGGGAGGTGGGCGGTTTTCATCAGGATCGGCATGCCAAACGCTTGCATCAAACGGTCATCCTGTGGTAAAGCGTATCCTGTAATACCGTCAGGCGCATAAGCGTAAGCTCGCGTAAAAATAGTGTTGTATTTTTTGGTCGATGCCGCACTCGCAAAATCCGCAAGCCGGCTCGCTATTCCCGTGGTTTTGCTCTCTCGGATCAACCAAACCGGAACGTTGATTCTGCCAAGCTGTTGTTGCGCAAGCCCTTACCAACGGATTTCACC
Source organism: uncultured Desulfobacterales bacterium (assembly GCA_964557055.1). Taxonomy (GTDB): domain Bacteria; phylum Desulfobacterota; class Desulfobacteria; order Desulfobacterales; family CAZKYZ01; genus CAZKYZ01. The sequence goes on along the minus strand of CAZKYZ010000211.1, from coordinate 6,436 downwards.
ACCGCCATAGACACTTCTTCACGAATGGATACAAAACTGCCGGAGGTTTCATGAAAAAAATAGAGGCTGTCATCAAACCGTTTAAGCTCGACGAAGTCAAAGAAGCCCTGAACGAAATCGGCATTCAGGGAATGACCATTACCGAAGTAAAAGGGTACGGGCGCCAGAAAGGGCACAAAGAGATTTACCGGGGAGCCGAGTATGTTGTCGATTTCATACCAAAAATAAAAATTGAAATCGTCATTCCGGACGACCTGCAGGATAAAGTGATCGAAACCATCAGCAAAGCGGCCCACACCGGCAAACTGGGAGACGGCAAAATTTTCGTCACGCCCGTGGAACAGGCCGTTCGGGTTCGCACCGGTGAGAAAGGACCACTGGCGATTTAGTATCCATCCAAAAACATCGATAGGAGAACAGACATGTTCAATCCAGAAAAACTGCTGGGAGGCATGCTTCGAAGCGCCGCACGCGGTGGTTCCGGAATCACCGGCAAACTGACCGGTGGCGCCGCACTGGGTCTTGCCGGTGTGGCCATGGAAGCCGTCGAACATTTCATGAAAAGCTCCGGAAGTGGCCAATCCGCCGGAGTTCCTCCTCCCGGGCCGCCTTCCGCGGGGCCGCCGCCAGCTCCCGGGAAAACCGCTCCCCCGCCACCGCCGGGACCGGCTGCGAGATCAACCCCCCCGGTGCCGCCCCCGCCTCCGGCAGCCGGCGGTGAATCAAACAGGGGCAGCGCTGTTCTGCTGATCCGGGCCATGATTGCAGCGGCCAACGCAGACGGGGTTATCGATGCCGACGAGCGCAACCGGATCATGAAAAAACTGGGTGGCATCGAACTGAGCAGTGAAGAAAACAACTTCCTTTTCAAAGAACTGCTCGCCCCGGCGGATCTGGAAGACATCGCAAAGGAGGTACAGACACCTGCCATGGCAAAACAGGTGTACATGGTATCCCTTCTGGCCATCGAAGTGGATACGGATGCTGAAAAGACCTATATGAACAACCTGATAAACCGCCTGGGGCTTGCTGAAACCGACGTTGCTGAAATTCATCAGCAAGTGGGGGTGGCAAGGTTTTAGAAGCCAGGTTGAGCGTTTTTTCTTTTGGAATTGGTAACAATCAATATAAGGGTTCGAGGGTTTAAGGAGCCCAGGGGTCGAGTGACACAAAGTAAGGCATCAGCACTCCCTGCTTAAGAATTATAAAGCGTTAAAAGTATAGGGAAAAGTGTATACGCTTTGTGTCATATATCGAATCACCCGGGCATGGTTTTAAACGCTATGCTCCATACTCCATGCCCTGGGGCCCTTTCTCCCAACGAATTGGGAGAAGAACCGAATATTTTTATTTCCGCACATTTACGGTCACGACCGGGGCCGCCGCCTACCGCCGCGGGTTCGATCGTCTGCCGCCTCAACCACGGAAGGATTCGCTATGACACAATGGTATTTCACCTATGACGGCAATCAGATCGGCCCACTGGACCATGCGGCCGCCGCCGCACAGGCTGTGCAGAACCCCAACGGGCATGCCTGGCGTGATGGATTCCAGGAATGGCTGCCTATTTCCCAGGTGGCGGAATTGAAATCAACAGCGCCCCCTGCCCCTGCCGCCGCACCGTCACCGCAGGCTTCGCCCAGGGCGGCCGCCCATGAAATCGACTACAAGATATTCGGAGCGGAGATGCAGTTCGTCGAGGTGGAACTTGATCCGGGGGAAAGCGCCGTGGCGGAAGCGGGGGCCATGATGTACAAGGACACCACGGTTGAAATGAAAACTATTTTCGGTGATGGATCGGCGCAATCCGGCGAAGGCGGATTTATGGACAAGCTCCTCGGGGCGGGCAAGCGCCTGATCACCGGTGAAAGCCTCTTCATGACCGTATTCACCCACAGCGGGCAGGGCAAGGCCCATGTGGCTTTCGGCGCGCCCTACCCCGGCAATATCATCCCCATACCTTTAAACACTGTAGGGGGCACCCTCATCTGCCAGAAAGACAGTTTTCTGTGTGCGGCCCAGGGGGTTTCCATCGGCATCTACCTGCAGAAAAAAATCCTGACGGGTCTCTTCGGCGGAGAAGGATTCATCATGCAGAAACTGGAGGGCGACGGAATGGTATTCGTGCATGCCGGCGGAACGGTAGTGGACCGGACCCTCGGCCCCGGAGAGACCCTGCATGTCGATACCGGGTGCGTGGTCGCTTTCGAGAAAAGCGTCCAGTTCGATATCCAGCAGGCCGGCAATATCAAAACCGCGCTGTTCGGCGGGGAAGGGCTCTTTTTCGCCAACCTTACCGGACCCGGGCGGATATGGCTCCAGTCCCTGCCCTTTTCAAGGCTGGCCGGCAGGATGCTGCAGGCAGCCCCGCAAAGAGGCGGCGGAAAGGGAGAAGGTTCTCTGCTGGGGGGTCTGGGCGGTCTTCTGGACGGCGACAACGACTAACCCGGAACCTGCCTGAAATATCCGGGATAAAATAAGGATCATCTCCAAAAGAGATGATCCGAATAAGGGTTCATAGCTCTTGGCTCTTGGTCCCCAGCCTTAAACCCTTGAATCCCTGACCCCTGGAACCCTTTTTCCCAACGAATTGGGAGAAGACCCATTATGGTACGCCGCAATGACGAGGGATACGCGTAACGCGGATATCGGACTTTTTACGGAACCATCAAAATAAGGCCCAAATGGGCTGGCTGGCGAAAGGATGCCCCGCGCAGGCCGGCCCAATGAAACCAACGGAGGTACCAACGATGAAACGAATTCGTTCTCACCTGTGCATGCTATTGTGCCTGATCATGGCCGCTGCCGGCATTTTCGGCCCGGCCGCCATCCACGCAGCCGACCCGGACTGCCAGGATCTGAAACAGCTTCTCAACGAACTGAGCCTGGAAGTCGACGATGCCGATAAACGCATGGTCGCCCATCCGAACTTTATTAAAGAACTGCGCAAGCTCATCGATAAATATAGTGCCAAACTGAGAGAAACCTTTATCAATGAAACTTTCAGCGACGGGGAATTTTACCAGAACCCGGAATGGCAGGTCACGCAGGGGGCTTTCAGCATCACCGAAAACCAGCGCCTATACAGCCGTGCCGAATCCTATTACGAGGAAGGGCAGCAGGAACCGGAACGTAAAAAAGAAACCTTTGAAATCATCATCGGCGAAATACTGAAACCTCGGGGCGACGACCAGGGGAAAACGCAATCCGGGCAGAAACGGGTCGAAGAAGTGGCTTCCATTCGGACCCGGGCCGCCATCTCTATGGACTATGAAGTGGACCTGACGGTTGTGTCCGCTTCGACCCTGGGCAGCATGGAAATCGTTCTGATGAGCGGCAACAACCTGACGCCGCTGTATCGCCTGCGGTACCACCCCTCGCCCTCACAGGACCGGCCCGTCGAAATCATCCGCGAACGCAATGGCCGGCAGTACATGATCGACTCCGCCACCCAGTACCCGAACCTGGACGACGGCCGCATTCACCGGATACAGTGGACTCGCGATGCCGAAGGGAACATGAAGGTCTTGATCGACGGGCAGGTGGTCATCTCCACCGTGGAACTGTATTATCGCGACAAATTCTCGGGGATCGAGCTCTTAAATCGCGGTGGAACTTATGAATGGGGCCCCATCCGGGTGATGCAAGCGGAAAAAAAGGCACCCTGACAGGACAACACACAAACCTTCGGATTTCGGATTTGGCTATGGTATCGGGTTCCCCTCGCCGATGCCCGCCCAGGAATCGTATCGAAAGACCTTTCCGTTCAATTCGGCAGACCGGTTCCAGGGCCGGTCCATCAGGGCAACCGGCACGTTCATCTTTTCCGAAAGATGGCGGGCCATCATGGCGGAATCCTCCACCGCCAGGCAGAACCTCCTTGCGGACAGTTCTTCCATGGAGACGGCGATGCTGTCGTCGAAACCGTTGCGGCCGTACTTGTTGACAATGGTAAAGGTGTGGTACGGAATTTTATTGCGGTTCAGCCACTCCTGGGAAGATTCGTAGGCAACCGTCAGCCGCCCGGTAACGATGGCAATGGTGTAGCCGCCCTGCTCCCATTGGCGCAGCACATCCAAGGCACCCTCCATCAGGCCGAAGTTGAGGATGGATTCCGGCCGGTGGGCAACCTCGAAAAGGCGTTCGTATTCAACGTCCGTCAGCCCGAAGGACTTTTGCAAATCAAAGGAAACGATCTTCTCGAAAGCGACCCCTTTTCCGAACTCCCGCTCGGCGATCTGGATAAAGGTGGCCGTACTGTCCGCGATCACATCATCCATGTCGACATAAATGGTCGGCATCACTTCTCCCTTATTTCCGCCTGAAAACGGAACCTGCGGCCAATAGACCAATAGAGACACCGCGGTCGCCATCCGCCCGGCAAACCGGCGTCTCCTGCCCTTCTCTGCCCCGCTCGTTCCCGAGGGTTTACTGGGGTTGGCCCGGTGGATATTGATTGAGAATCAGCTGGATGGTTTCGTTGACGGCCATGGTTTCTTCCACCGGATCGGTGTGCCCGAATACGACCCTGCTGCCGACCCCCCGCCAGATGAGGTCCTCATCGTTCAGGCCGGTGAAATCGATATAAAGGTAGCCTTCATCGTACTGGCGCACGTTGCTGCCGGTATCAACGCCGACCCCGCCCCAGCCGCCTCGTCTAAAACCGCCGATCCCGATACCGGTGGAAAAATTGTCCGATTTGATTTTCTGGGTAATGGCATACTGGTAGCTCACATAAAAATCGGGGGGATCCGATATTGCCTGGGGATACCCTTTCTGGTTCATGTAGTGTTCCACCGCCTGGCGGATGCGTTGGTTCAACAGGGGGTTATCGATCCGGGGATCGCCCGTCCTAGGCTGGCTTTCGTTTCGCCAAGCCCAGGTCTGCAGGCCTGAGAAATCCCGTTGCAGATCGTAGTCCTGGCTTACGGTAATACCGGAGCAACCGGTAATCCCGGCGATCAAAGCTACAAGGATGATCCATTTTATTGGTCGCATATGTGTGTCCCTCCAGTTATGTTTTTTTGGCAACTAAGGGTTATACGCCCCGCCATGCCCCGAAATCGATTTCCGCTTGAATCGTCATACCGTCGTTGGGCCGCCGCTTTCCTTTTCTTTTTTACCAAACGGGCAGGCGTTGATGCAGATCCCGCAGATCGGCGCCCCGATGTCCGGGAGGGCTGCGAATTCGACCGTCAGCTTTTCCACACAGCGTTCAAAATAAAGGGCTTCGTTCCGGTTGGCGTAATGATCGCTGGTATTGACGCCTTTAATGGCGCCCACCGGGCAGGCATCCCGGCAAAGGGTACATTTCCCGCAACGGTTTTGCACGGGACCGTCCGGTTCGAGGGGGGCTGTTGTAAAAATGGTCACCAGCCGGACCCTGGAGCCGTATCGCGGTGTAATCAGCAGCAGATTCTTGCCCTGCCACCCGAGCCCGGCCATTCTGGCCACCGCCTTGTGGCTGATGGCAGCCTGCCAGCGTTCCCGATCCAGCACCTGCGAAGCCGGGATCGGCAGGCTGTTATAGCCGTCTGCCTGCAACAGCCGGCTGGCCTTGAAGGCAATCTCATCCAGCAGGCGGTTGGCCGTTTGATAGACGGAGCTGTAAATCTTTGTGGGCTGGGTGACGATGGGTTCAAAAACAGCCCGTGGGAGGCTGAGGGCGACGGAAACGGCCCGCGGATAAAGCGTCACCAGATCTGCCGGATCCGTGAGAAGCTCTCCCAGTAAAGCGCTGTCGACAACCCCGACCAGGTCCGCGCCAAGGGCTGCAATCCGTGCTTTGATCTGTCGGGTATATTCCACTGTCATGGATGGCGATCCTGTTCGGTTGATGGTGACCGATTGATGAGATGGCGTATATATGCCAGATTCCCTTTTTTTCTGCAATACCGGCCCGCCGTTATTCTCCCGAACGATTCGGCTGTCAGCGCTTCTCCCGGTAAATATCGGCAAGCAGCCCGTGCGCCCAGCGGTGGAGCGATTCCTTCGGGGATGGAACCAGCTCCATGACCTTTTTGAGGTCATCAACAGCCTTCCGGCGGCCTTCCGGCTGAGCCATCAGGATCTGGGCCCTTAAAAAAACGGCCTCCGCGTAATCCGGGTCTTTCTTCAGCAGCGCATTGATTTTCTCAAGAGCAATCCCGGTTTCCCCGCTCATTTTGTGGTGGCGAACCTGAGACATATCGCCTGCCAGCCGTTCCCTCCTGGAAAAAGTCGATCGCCCGGCACCGAAAAGAACCCCGCCGGCCATGTTGCCGGCCTGGTTGGTGATCAGGGTGGTTATCAGCGCCGCAATCAGGCTTAACACGAACGCCGCCAGGAGACATGAAAACAGTCTCCCGGTAGAAATTCCCACGATAATGCCGGCGATCCCGAAAAAGATAAACGGGTAGCCGAAACTGCGGATAAATTGCGCCCGGGCCGGGCTGTC
>CAZKYZ010000210.1:0-6900 GCA_964557055.1 uncultured Desulfobacterales bacterium | reverse complement strand
GGAGGCGGCCTTCGATTCAGTTGGCGCTGTACTCAAAAATATTGGCACTGTTCTGATGATGTCCATGGGCGGGGCTTCGGGGGCGATATTTGGCACGTTTTTCCGAGGCGGGGCCGTCAACCTGATGGACGCAGACTGTTTCGACGGTCATGCCCTGACCCAATTACTGAACGATGGCTGCAGCGCCGTCAAGCAGCGGGGGGGCGCCCGGGCGGGGAACAAGACCATGCTGGATGCCTTGATCCCCGCAGCCGCCAAATCCACAGAATTGTCACAAATTTCCCTTCATAAGGCGCTGATTGCGGTGTCGGATGTGGCCCGAGAAGGGATGGAGAACACGAAAAATTTGCTGGCCGCCACTGGAAAGGCGAAGACGCTTGGGAAGCGGGCATTGGGCCACATCGACCCCGGTGCCGCCACGACCTATTTAATTCTCAAACACATGACGTCCTTTACAACCAGGACTGATCCCCAAAAGAGAGAATCTGACGGTGAATAGCATTTGGATCGAAACAGGGTGGCAAATCAACAAGTTGCTCAGTGACGCCATGTCGTACATGAAAGCCATGGCCGAATTTTTGGTCAACAAAGAATTTTTATCCGCTAAAAGGAGGTGGTAAAAAAATATAATACTTTGTTTTCATAGTTTTAACCTATGAAATTAGGCTAAGGTAAGCAGACGGGCCGTACAAAAAGACTCGCCATTTCTGACTTTTTAAATGGAAGGTAAAAAGGAGGCAATTATGTGGAAAAGAGCTATCATAATTTTACTTGCTGTTTTGTTACTCGTTCCCGTTGCATCAGCTAAAGACTATCGTTTCGTTATTGTTCCAAAAGTGGTTCACCCGTGGTTCGATGAAGTGAACAAGGGTGCGCAGGAACAGGCCAAGCTGATGGAGAAGCAGCTTGGCGTAAAGATTACGATTGAATACATAGCTCCGACAGCAGCTGATGTCACGGAGCAGAACTCGATTCTAGAGCGGGTGGCGGTGACGAAACCTGATGGAATCACCGTCGATCCTCTCGATCCGTCTGGCAACAGGCAGGTTTTCATAGAGATCATGAACCGCGGCATAAAGCTCTTTACCTTCGACTCCCCTCCGTTGCCTGATCTGGGAATCGGAGGCGTAGGGAACAATTTCACCGAGCAGTCAGAAATAGCCGCTGAAATGCTCCTCAAGCTCGTGGGATACAAGGGCGAAATTGCCGTTATGCAGGGGTTTCCGACCGCACCGAACCATAAGGAACGCTATGATGCCCATCTTGCGTATCTGAAAAAATTCCCAAATGTCAAATTTATCGACGGGGGCATCAGCAATGACAGTATCAGCCAAGCTCAGCAACAGGCTGCCGCGGTGCTTGCCTCACACCCTAACCTTGTCGGTTATCTCAACTGTGATGCGACCTCAACAGGTATTGCCTACGCAATCAAAGAGGCAGGCAAGGTCGGGAAGGTCAGGGCTGCGCTGATGGACAGCCTCCACGATGAAGTTCTGATGGTTAAGGAGGGCGTCATTGACGGACTATCGGCCACCAAACCGCGGGATCAGGGCGCTCTCGCAGTGATGATGCTCTACCAGGCGGCTATCGGAGGAAGGACACCCTTCTGGGTAGATACCGGCATTGATGTTATCACCAAGGACAACGTCGACGAATGGCTGAGTAATAACCCCAAGTAAGGGATCACTTTTCGTATAAAAGACGGGGAGGTATGTCGTCTGTTTGAGCGACATGGCTCTCCGTCTTCCTTGAGGACGAATACTGGCATGCTTGCAGCCGAAGCGAAAGGCATAAGCAAGAGTTTCCCCGGTTGTCTAGCTCTGAATAACATCAATCTGGAGCTAGAGCGTGGAAAAGTACACTGCATCGTTGGCGAGAACGGGGCAGGAAAGAGCACACTCATCAAAATCCTGACCGGCGTCTACCAGCCTAGTCAGGGTTCCATTTTCATCTTGGGCCAGGACGCGTTGAAACAGAGGAAGATTTTCCGAAAGATCGGTTACGTCCCTCAAGAAATCGAACTGTTCCCAAGCCTTACCGTTGCGGAAAACCTCTTCCTCCCGTTCAACAGCTCTATCTACAAGAACCGCTTTGTCAGCAGAAACGTACTTGAGAAACAAGCGTTGCCCATTTTGGAAAAATACCACATCAAAGCGGGTCCGAACGATGTCGTAGATGAGATATCTATATCGGAACAGCAACTCCTGCAGATAGCCCATGCCATTGCCGATGATAATTCGGAGATCATTCTATTCGACGAGCCTACAACTAGCCTAGTATCAAGCGACATTATGATACTCTTTGAGGTGATCGAGGAACTGAAGAAGGCCAACAAGGCTGTTGTGTTTATATCGCACAAGCTTGAAGAAGTTTTTGCGGCCGGCGACGAGATAACCATATTGCGGAACGGCGTACAGGTTGGAAACGCTCTTGTTAAAGAATGTTCCATGGATTGGGTTATAGAGAAGATGGTAGGCCAGGAGATCGACCCCGCCGCCAAATACAGACCGATAAGGGTTGCGTCTTCTACCATTTTAAAAGTCAACAATATTACTGGAAAAGGCTTCAGAAACATAAGCTTCGAGCTTAAAGAAGGCGAAATCCTAGGCTTCGCCGGCCTCGTGGGGGCAGGAAGATCCGAGATCGCGCAAGCAATATTCGGTTACAAACCTTTCTGGTCAGGCTCGATCGAGTTGTCCGACAAAAAAATCACCTCCCCTAATCCCACAACGGCAATAAGGAACGGCGTTCTTTATCTGCCGGAGGCGAGAAAGCAGCAAGGCATCTTCCCGAATCTTTCCGTTCTGCAGAACATCTCAATGATATTATTGGAAAAACTCAGAAACCTGTTTCTGGTTTCCAGCAGAAAAGAGACCGCTCTAGGGGATCATGTTTTAAAGACATACAACATAAAGACAGAGTCTCTCGCACAGAAGATTTTCTTCCTGAGCGGCGGCAACCAGCAAAAAGTCATTATTGGCCGAGCCATGTCTAGAAGGCCAAGAATTCTCATTTTCGATGAACCGACCAAGGGCATTGATATCGGCGCCAAGGCAGAGATCTACCGTCTTATGAAGGAAATCACGGAGAAGGAAAAGATATCCATCATCCTGATATCCTCGGAAATCGATGAACTCATAAAATGTTCCAATAGGATATTCGTAGTTTATAACGGCGAAAAGGCCGGAGAGTTCCAGATGGAAGCAACAAATAGAACCGACATCATCGAGGCTATGATAGGTTCTGATCAGGCTATAAAAGAGCGGGAGATATAGCATGGCAGGCAGTGGCAACAAAGGAATAAAGCGCCTCTGGAAATCGACCAGAAAAGCACCCAGCTTTAACATTTTCCTCGTAGTGCTGGCTCTCTGTCTGACGGCAAGCATTTTCTCGAAATACTTTCTGGACTTCTATAATATTCAATCTCTCTTACGAGACATGGCATTTCTCGGGCTGATCACACTTGGACAAGCGCTTCTCCTTATGCTTGGAGAACTCGACTTGTCATTAGGCAAAATATCCGCCCTCTGTGGCGTTATCGGTGGGATATTAATGGTGCACCTTAACATCAACCCCTATGTTTCCATTTTGCTGACCTTGGCTGCGGGCTTCACCTTTGGTCTAATAAACGGGTTGCTGGTCACCAAGCTCAGACTGAACTCCCTTGTTGTTACAATTGGCACGGCCGGCGTTTTCGGTGGCTTCAACCTCGTATTGACACATGGTCAGGCAATAACGAATATCCCTAAAAGTATCTACTTCCTTGGGCAAGGCTACTTGATGAATATTCCAGCACCATTCATTATCATGATAGTTATTGCAATTATAGTGATCTTCTTCACGAAATTCACAAAAAGCGGCAGATACATTTACGCTATTGGAAACAGCAGGGAGGCTTCGTTGATTTTGGGGATTAAAGTCGATCGCATCAGGGCGCTGACTTTTGCATTTGCCGGCCTATTGGCGGCGCTTGCAGGACTACTCATGGTGGCGAGGCTGGGAACTTCTCAGCCAGGGATTGGCGAAAGTTGGCCATTGAACTCCATAGCAGGCAGTGTCATCGGGGGCGTCTCCCTGCAGGGAGGCGTCGGTGGGCCATTAGGCGCGCTACTTGGAATCGTCGTCATCCTCGTGATTCAAAACATGATCGTGCTTTTCGGGGTCTCACCCTACTGGCAGACAGTGGTCAGCGGCATTGTCGTAGTGGTAGCAATTGCATTTGACTCAATTTCTACCATGATCTCCGAGTACAACGTAAGAAAAATGACCGAGGGAAAGAAGAAGTTGGAATGACATGAAAATGGGGTTGACCTTTCTTTCGCTGTAAAGAAGTGCCAGTTTTGCAGTGCCGCGACAAGCTGGTATAGAACGAAATCGGAGCTCGCCTCATTCAATCTGGATATTGCCTCCTTATCTTGGCAATGGATGGAAGGAAAGGAGTCGGACATGTTGGCTGATAGAAAGCCCATTATACTGAGCAACTGGAAAATGAATAAAACCGTCCAAGGGAGTCTGGCATATTTGGCAGACTTGATGCGGGCTATAGACAATCAAAGCAAACAGATGGAAATCATCTTGTGCGTACCGTTCAGCGTCATAAAAAGCATGGCCGATAAAGCCAAGGATCTCACTGTGATTTCAATTTCCGGCCAGGATGTTCATTGGGAGGAGTGGGGTGCCTATACGGGCGAGATATCGCCACCGATGTTAGCGGACTTAGGTGCCCAATATTGTATGATTGGACATTCCGAAAGACGAAAGTATTTTGAAGAGACTGATAAATCGGTCAATAAAAAAGCGCTTTCCTTACTTAAATCAGCAGTTAGACCGATAGTCTGCATTGGTGAAACGTTCGAAGAAAGACAGCTGGGGCTGACCATGAATATTCTGGAAAAGCAATTAAGGGTCTGTTTCAACGGCTTTTCATCGGCCGATTTGGAGAAAACGATTATTCTCTATGAGCCAAGATGGGCAATCGGCACCGGCAATGTTGGCAAAACCGATCAAATAGAAAGCGCCCATCAGTATATTCGCGAAGCGTTGGAACCGCTGTTTTCATCTCAGTCCGCAAACCGAACTCGAATTATTTATGGAGGCAGTGTCACTCCGGACAATACTCCGGATATCTTAAAAATAAAGGATGTCGACGGCGTGGGAGTCGGAGGAGCCAGCCTCGATCTACCTATTTTTCTTCAAATCATAAACGCCATGCCCGCCGCTTAGACCCGTTAGGGCCATTCACCAATATTTCCGGAAAAAACGTGACGTTATTGAAGTACTGCCGACGGTTCCAACTAACGATATCAGTTCCCCACCTGCACATATAACGCAACTGAAAAAGATGTGATAACTCCAAAACATCAACATTGAGAGGCGTTTTTAAAAATCTGTGATAACACACTGTCAAGCGATGTCCCGATCTTAATGTCAGTCTTGTCAATTCAAAAAAAGTTCAGGCCACAGAAGACAAAACCCTCCAGGATTTCTCCCAGAGGGTTCAATCCACCATTTAACGAACCCGGGTTCGTAATCAGTCCAGCACCCACAATATATTTCCGCTAACTCGCTGCAACCGAAAACTGGATTCCGCGGATAATTTCTCAAACTGGAATGCACAACAATTTATCCAAGTATACTGATTATTCCAGTCTCTGCGAAAATTCCGGATCACACTGGAGGAGTTCAAGCGCCTCTTGCCAGAAACTTTTATACCTGATCTGTTTCAACCAGGTTTTAATGAAAGCAAGCATGGCGTTGTGTACAATCCAGAACCAAACGTAATTGTCGTTATATTTTTCTGTAGTGCTCTTTTTACCTGACAGTTCAAACAATCTGGTAACTGCTTCTTGCACCAGATCTTCTTTTATATACGGAGCTATCCTGTATTTATGCGCAAAATTCCGCCAGTAAACTTTTCCAGCCAAATTATAAGCAGCGGCCGGATTAAAATTTTCACGGTCAATGATGAGCTGTTTTTTCGAATAATTTATTTAGCAAGGGTTTTGACGGTGCAGATCATTTTATACAAACCATCATTAAAATAGTTCATGCGGACGATGAGGACGTAATCGGATTTCAGTAACTGTTTTGTGTCTGAATAGAATATCGCGGTGCCCTTTTGCTGTATATCAATGAATCGCCCACTTTCCGGGTCTACATAGTAGCTGTGATAATCAGCCACAGTGGAGCAACCTTCCCGGCCGTTTGCGGTGGCTTTTTCCGTGACAACCCACTTAATGGGGTCAAACTTCGCGTTTTTCAGCAACATGGGGTGTTTGGATTTTTCTGCATCCACTCGTAAATAGCTTCGCCAGCGTCATGCTTATTGTATCCCCTGGCGGTGAGCTCCCGCTGCATATTTCCCAAAAACACGAGAATCTCACCGGTATAATAATACATTTCCCTTGTGTCGGTGGCGTGTGGTGCAAGTGGGTCTTTTGTTTGAGGGGCGGTGGCGCAGGAGATTAAAAGGACTGAACATAGGAAAAAGAAGGATAGTTTTTTCATGATGTATACCTCCATATTGAGGTGTTTATATAGCCTGCCATCGTCTGGACCTGCTATAGAACTTCCTTATTGCATTTGACCAATACTTTGTTGTTCAGACACGGAAACCTTAGAAAATCTGCCCAAGCAATCAAGGCTTCCCCGATGCATGGCTATCGCTCCTCGAAGCATAAACATCTTGGCATCAGAGGTGAGGAGACCCCCATCATCTTATCAGATAATTTCCATACCTCACCATATCAATAAATGTGGGCCTTTGGAACAAAAACCGGAGCGTGTGTTGGGTATAGCGTTGGGTATTGAATTTTACGAAATAAAAACAGGGACTCAGATTTTCATCTAAGTCCCTGTTTTTATTGTGGCGGGAGCGACGAGACTCGAACTCGCGACCTC
>CAZKYZ010000209.1:0-7018 GCA_964557055.1 uncultured Desulfobacterales bacterium | reverse complement strand
CGGGAAAGCCGGAGAGCTCCAGATCCTTTGTTGCCAAGGGATCGCAGTACAACACATACGGCTTCTCCCTCGGCGCCGCGGCTCTGAAGCTCTCCGACTTTTGCAACGTTAGGGTAAAGCGGGAACCGGCAGAAAAAACAGTATGATTTCGTATCTTATTCATTACGGGTATCCACCATGCAGGAAAAAATAAGACAGCTGACACGGGAGAAAAACGCCATTATACTGGCGCATAATTACCAGCCGCCGGAGATTCAGGAAATTGCAGACCTGTGCGGGGATTCACTGGAGCTGAGCATTCGGGCTTCCAGAACGGACGCGGATGTCATCGTTTTCTGCGGGGTCGCTTTTATGGCCGAAACGGCGTCAATCCTCTCGCCCCAAAAGACAGTTCTCCTGCCGCGCACGGACGCCGGCTGCCCCATGGCAGACATGGCTACCGCTGAGGCACTCCAGGCGAAACTGGCCGAAATCGGCCCTGTGCCGGTCGTTACCTATGTCAATTCGACCGCTGCGGTGAAGGCGCTCACAACTGTCTGTTGCACATCGGCCAATGTGATCCGGGTGGTGAACAGTATCGAGGCGGACGAACTGCTCATGGTGCCCGACCGCAACCTGGCACAGTACGCCGCGTCCAAAACGGATAAGAAAATCCATTTGTGGGACGGGTGCTGTCCCTATCATGACAATTTGAGGCCGGAAGACGTTGCCCGAGCCAGGCACGCGCATCCCGATGCCCGGTTCCTGGCCCATCCGGAGTGCCGTCCGGAAATTCTGGAAATGGCCGACCATGTGTGCAGCACTTCCGGAATGATTCGTTATGTGGCGGATTCTGCGAAAATGGAATTTATCATCGGAACGGAAACGGGAATTCTCTACCCCCTGTCCAGAGCGAATCCCGAAAAGCGTTTTTACCCTGCTTCGGATGCCATGTTTTGCGGTGACATGAAAAAGATTACACTAAAAGATGTTGCCCGCAGCCTCGAAAACCTCGCCGGCCGGGTGCAGGTTCCCGAAGAGATACGCCTGCCCGCTTTGGGCGCTGTAGAGCGGATGATTGCCATTGCAGGTTGACAGAAACGCCAATTTCGATATCCGAAACAAATTGCCTGAACCCCTGCCCTAACCAACCATTTCATCCGGTATATCCGCGTTGGTGTATACCTTCTGCACATCGTCACAGTCATCCAGCATTTCCATGAGGGCGATCATCTGCTCGGCCTCCTTGCCCTTGAGGCTGGTGATGTTTTGGGGCAGCAAAGTGATTTCGGCATCGACAATCGTCATGGAGGCACCCTCGAGAGCTTCCTTGACGGCCTCGAAGTCCTCCGGGGACGTGATTATCTCGAAATTGGACCCATCCTCGCGAACATCCTCGGCACCGGCTTCCAGGGCGGTTTCCATCAGGGCGTCTTCCCCGGCCGCGGTTTTTTCAACGATAAAATAGCCCTTTTTGTCGAACATCCAGGCCACACATCCGTTGGCGCCCAGATTGCCGTTGCGTTTGCTGAAGCAGTGGCGGATTTCGGCCACGGCCCGGTTTTTGTTGTCCGTGAGAGATTCCACGATAACGGCCGCTCCGCCGGGACCGTACCCTTCGTAAACAATCTCTTCGTAGTTGACGCCCTCCAGGTCACCGGTGCCCTTTTTGATGGCCCGTTCCATGTTGGTATTGGGCATATTTTCGGCCTTGGCGGCCAGTATGGCCGATCGCAGGCGCGGGTTGGCGCCGGGGTCGCCCCCGCCCATTCTGGCAGCTACCGTGATTTCCTTGATGAGCTTGGTGAATATTTTACCCCTCTTGGCATCGGCGGCGCCTTTTTTGTGTTTAATGGTGGACCATTTACTGTGTCCGGACATATTATCCTCCTGTTATTTTTTACCTTGTCCGATAATGTATATTTCTTTGCTCGCTTTGCGGCAGCTCTGCGGCTTGAAATTCTTTTGATGTAGAAAAGCCCCTCGTATCTCCTGGGTGAACGAATGGAAATCGCCGCCCTGGAAAATTTTGCAGGCCAAAGAGCCCCCGCTTTTCAGCAGCTGCCCGGCGATGGCAAAGGCCTGCTCACACAGGGCCAGAGACCGGGCTGCATCCGTGCCGCGATTTCCGGTGGTGGCCGGAGCCATGTCACTCAAGATCACATCGAACCCGGGCTGCAGGGCCCGAGCGGCTTCATCGTCCAGGTTAAAAATGTCCATTTCGATCACCCGGACCTGGCCGGGGAGCCGTTCGGTAACCGGTATCCGGTCGATTCCCACGACGGACCCTTCGGCACCGACCAGTCCGGCCGCGTACAGCAGCCAACTGCCGGGGGCACAGCCCAGGTCCAGGACCCGGTATCCCGGGCGGATCAGGTCGAACTTGGCCTGGATTTCTTTCAGTTTGTAAACGGAACGGGCCGGGTAATGCTCTTTTCGGGCCTGCCGGGCATAGTGATCTTCCCAGCGATTTTTCCGATTGGTTGGGCGATTCATATAATCAAGTTCAACGCAAGTCAAGTGTGTCGGTTTTTGCCGTATACCGGGAAAAAACAGGTATACAGCAAGGCTATTCGCCTCAGCGATTCTCATGGATCAAAAAAGTTCTTCGACCATCTCCACGATATTTTTCACACCGACCATGGTGACGCCTTTTATTTTCGGCATCCGCTTCAGATTGCCGGCCGGCAGCAGGCAGCGGGTGAAACCCATCTTGCGGATTTCGGCCAGCCGGAATTCCACCTGCCCGATGGCGCGGACTTCCCCGGTCAACCCGACCTCACCCAGAACCACCGTGTTTTCGGGGATGGGCCGGTCGGTGAAACTGGATGCCACCGCCGCCACCACGGCCAGGTCGATGCCGGGTTCGTCCACCTTGACGCCTCCGGCCACATTGATAAAAATATCGTGGCCCATCAGGTGAAACCCGATCTTTTTTTCCATAACGGCCGTCAGCAGGGCCACCCGGTTGTGGTCGATGCCCAGGATGGTCCGGCGCGCTGTTCCCAGGGTGGAGTTGGCAGCCAGGGCCTGGATTTCCACCAGAATGGGGCGGCTGCCCTCCATGCTGGCGGTCACCACCGAACCGGGGGCGTTGGCCGGGCGTTCGGACAGGAACACCGCCGACGGGTTGGCCACCTCCCGGAGCCCGGTGTCGATCATTTCAAAGACGCCGATCTCGTTGGTGGAACCGAAGCGGTTCTTGACCGCCCGCAGGATCCGAAACACATGGTTTTTATCCCCCTCGAAATACAGGACGGTATCCACCATGTGTTCCAGCAGGCGCGGCCCGGCAATGGCGCCGTCTTTGGTAACGTGCCCTACCAGGAAAACGGAGACCCCGCTGCTTTTGGCCATGAGCATCAGTTTCATGGCCGATTCGCGTACCTGGCTGACACTGCCCGGAGCCGATGTCAGGTCCGGGCTGAACATGGTCTGGATGGAATCGATCACCAGGACGGCCGGTTTTTCGGCTGCGGTCATGGTCAGGATAGCGTCGATGTCGATTTCAGACGCCACCATCAGGCCGGAGGACACCGCCGACAGCCGTTCGCTGCGGATGCGGATCTGGCGAAGCGATTCTTCGCCCGAAACATAAAGAACCTTGCGGCCGCTTTCCGCCAGACCGAACAGGGCCTGCAGCATGATGGTCGATTTGCCGATACCGGGATCCCCTCCGATGAGTACCAGGGTTCCGGCGACGAGCCCGCCCCCCAGAACCCGGTCGAATTCCCCCACACCGGTAAGAATGCGGTCCTCCCGGTCGAATTCAATCGTGTCGATGGGGACCGGTTTGCCATGCGAAGCCGAAATCCGCCTGGCGGTCCCCATCCCGACGGAAGCAGCCATTTTTTCTTCGGCAAAGGTGTCCCACTGACTGCAGTCCGGGCATCTCCCCAGCCACTTGGGGGATTGATAGCCGCATTTCTGGCAGGCGAAAATGGTTTTGATCTTTTTTTTCATTTGCGTGTTCATGAATTTATGTCATAATTCAGTATGTTTTTTATGCAACGATAGGGTTGACCATACCATGTCATGGGGGCCTGAGCAAGAAAGAGAAACCGTCGGCAGACGATCCTGTCGCCGGTACAAACGAAGTCAACAGCTGTTTGATTATGCCGCCAAAAGGGACGAAAATGAGAACTGCCGCTATACAAATCCTGATCTGTCTTGCCCTGGTGCTCCTGCCGGCCTGGCCCTGTCCAACCGTTTCCGCTGTAAAGGGGGATGATTTCGCAGAGGTCAAAAAACGGCTGGTGAAGGACGGCTTTTCGGCCGAACAGATTGATGCGATATACGGTGCATCCGGCGTGGCCTTCGAAACCAAAGGAGTGTCCTCCTTTTTTGTGCACAGCGAGGCAAAACTGAATTACAACCAGTTTTCCACGGAGGCGTCCATTGCCAATGCCGAAAAATACCTAGAAGAATATGCCGACGACCTGGAGCGTGCCAGCCGGCAGTACGGGGTGGAGCCCGAGGTGATCACCGCCATCATCCTGGTGGAGACGCGCCTGGGCACGCTGACGGGAAATACGCCCGTGCTCAACGTCCTTTCATCCATGGCCTCCCTGGATGAACCGGCGGTTCGGGCCGCTTTCTGGAAGAGGATCCAGGACAAATCACGGTTGACCAGCAAGACGTTTAACGAGAAAGCCGACAAAAAAGCCGACTGGGCCTACCGCGAACTGAAAGCGTACCTTATTTACGCCCAGAATACCGGGATCCAGGCCGCAGAAGTGAAAGGATCGTATGCCGGGGCCATGGGGATCTGCCAGTTCATGCCCGGCAACATTGCGCCATACGGGGCCGACGGAAACGGGGATGGCCGGGTCGATCTGTTCGACCACGCCGATGCCATCGCCAGTGTGGCCAGCTACCTGAAACATTACGGCTGGCGCCCAGGAATCAGCTACAAGCAGGCCTATGCGGCGGTTCGCCATTACAACCACAGCGACCCCTATGTCAAAGCCATTTTAACCGTGAGAAAGAAACTGAAGGAAAAGAAAAGTTAGTCGACCATGGATTTAAAAACAGCAATTATCGTACTGGGGCTTTGCGTCCCCTTTGTGTTGATGACCTTTGTGGCGGTGATGAATGCCGCCGGCAAGGATTTCGGTTCCATCGGCCGCAAGGGAATCTGGATGATGGTGTCGGCCATCCCGTTTGTGGGCTTTATCATCTATTTTCTTTTCGGGTCGCGGCAGGGCAAGAAGCCGGACTATAACGACCCGTCATAGCCAGGCGGTTACCCTTGTGAAAAGCGGGCACCGGAAACTGATTGACAAACGGGTGCCGGTTTACTATGCATACCCATCATTTTCACCAGTACGGCCCCATCGTCTAGTGGTTAGGACGTCGGCCTCTCACGCCGGTAACACGGGTTCGAATCCCGTTGGGGTCACCATCAATAATAAAAAAGGCTCAGGAGCAAATCCTGGGCCTTTATTTTGGCCTATGAGATGTCGTTTCCAGGTCATATACCCCCCTATACATAGTGAAAATCCGAATCTTTCTTGATTACCAGCCACTATCTAACCTGGAAGTTGTTTTGGTTTTCCAATCAGGATAGGCGTGATGCACTGGCAGCCCAAATCTACCGGGTATTTGTCAAGAATGAAGACCTGACAATGTTGTGTTCTGCGCGGCTCTCTGGCCGGCAATCCGGCCGAAAATGATACACTCTGGAAGCGCGCAACTGCCCAGACGACTGGCGCCGTGTATTCCGCCGCAAACTTCGCCGGCGGCAAAAAGATGGGGAATGGGGCGGCCGCTGAGATCGATAACCTGTGCTTCTGAATTGATACCCAGACCACCCGGCGTGTAGTGGACCTTGGGCCATAGCCGGATGGCATAGAAAGGCGGCTTGTCGATCGGTTGGGCGTCGTCCAGCAACTTGCCGAATGTGTCCCGCCCTTTCCTTTTGATGCACTGGTTGTATTGATCCACCGTGGCTTCTAACTGTCGGGCCGGCATGCCATGGGCCGCGGCCAGATCTGCCAGTTGATCAAACGCTTTGACAGATCCGCGTTTCAAGCTGTGCCCCAGACTCTCCAAGGCCCGTTGGGCCCCGTTGGCATCCACAAGCCCCACACATGCATGCTCCGTCTTTAAAATGGCGTCGCTTCGCTGCCTGCGATCCGCCCATTCATTGACGATGCGACAACCGGTGGCGGGATCCACGAGAATTCCGGCGGGGTAGACGCTGTATGAGGCAAAGCTGGCCCCTCTTCCATATCCGGTCTCATCGGCGCAGCCCCACGGCCCCAGTTGTATCCAGGAAAGATGGATCGGAGCTGCCTCGATCCTTAAGGCCGCCATTAACCCTTCCGCTGTGGCCCCCCGATGGTTGGTCGATCCGATGGCATCATTCAGGGAAGGATTCTGGAGCATGCGGAATTGAACGTCATTGCTGAACCCACCCGTGGCCAGGATGACGGCGCGTCTGGCGCGAATGTTCTTTAAGGCTCCGCTGTTTTGTCTGCCAAACCCGTAGCCGGAGCGGATTTGCACGCCTCTGAGCGCACCGTTGCCGTCGACGATCAATCGCGCTAACAGGGATCGGGTACGGATGGCAACACCCAATTGCGCCAGCTTGGCCTGTTGTGCCCTGATAATATCCGCACCGGAGTGATTCCGCGTGGTAAGGCATCGGGCAACGGAGTGCCCTCCGAAACGGTCCAGACGGGTCAGATACTCGACACCCAGAACGTCCATGGTCCAGTCGATGGCCCCTTTAGCCCCTTCGGCCACCATTCTGGCCAGATGGGGATGATTGAGGCCCAATCCGGCCCGCAGCATATCTTCATAAAAAAGTTCCGGGGAGTCTTCTATGCCCGACTTTTCCTGCAGATAATTTTTCGGTGCGGCCAGCCCCCCATCGCTGATGCGGGTGTTGCCGCCGGTGAAGGCCAACACCGGGAACTGGGTCTCGCCCGAGATCGGCGCCCCCGCATTCGAGGTTGCCCTGATCAGGGTGTCGAAGGTGGCCCCACCGTTGATCGAGCGCGCCGCGTAGATCTGCGTGCCCTGGCGGTCGTCG
>CAZKYZ010000208.1:0-7023 GCA_964557055.1 uncultured Desulfobacterales bacterium | reverse complement strand
TTCAGCGCCGCCGCTTTGACCGCCGCGGATCGTCTGATCCCAAGATTGCTGATTTTGTTTCGGAAAGTCAGGCCATGCAGCTTTTTATGGAAGATGTCCTGCAGGTGATTCCCAGCGATTCGCCCATTTTACTGCTGGGCGAAACCGGTGTCGGAAAAGAGCACTTGGCCAAGGCTATTCATGCTCAAAGCCCCCGATCGATAGGCCCCTTTGTTTCCGTTAATATGGCCGCCATGCCCGATCAGCTGCTGGAAAGCGAGCTTTTTGGCCATGAACAGGGTGCTTTTACGGGCGCTATCCGCTACCGTCGAGGGGCTTTCGAACTGGCCCATGGCGGCACCATTTTTTTAGATGAAATCGGAGAAATGCCCCTCCACCTGCAAACCAAGTTACTGAGTGTTTTGCAAAATTATGAAATCAAGCCTGTTGGCGGTGAAGCGTCTATAGAGCTGGATGTGCGTGTTATCGCGGCCACCAATCAAAACTTAGAAAAACAGATCGCCAGTGGTAAATTCCGACAGGATCTATACTACCGGCTCAGCGTACTCACTCTCACCATCCCTCCTTTGCGCCACCGCAGAGAAGATATCACCACCATGGTAAGGCGTTTTATGGCCTTTTATCGCTACAAAATCGGCAAGGAAATCAACGGCGTCCAGGATCAGGTTTTACAGGCGCTCTGTGAATATGACTGGCCGGGCAATGTCCGCGAACTGATGAATGTCATCGAACGTGCCATCTTGTTATGCAAAACCGATGAGATCAGCATGATTGAACTTCCCCATGTCTTTCACGGCAATGCATTCGGCGGGTCCACCCTCTCTCCCGGTTCCCTCCTCAATCTAAACGGGTTGCACGATAAAACGCTTCCGGAAGTTCAGGAGATCGCCTTGGAGGAGATCGATCGCCGTTATCTGACGTACGTGCTAAAAAAAACACGCGGTAGAATCGATCAAACCGCCCGGATCGCAGGTATTCATCCACGGGGACTGTACAACAAAATGAAACATCTGGGACTGCGTAAAGAAGATTTCAAATAACCCAAACGGTCATTCGAACAAACATGAACTTTGGGGTTGGCGGTAAAAAAGCACTGGAATAATTATATGACATTCAGACAGGCCTCCGGGCAACCCATGTTTCGTTATCTGCTGGTATTGACCATCGGCTCCACCGTAGGATTGCAGGTTTGGCGCACCCTGTTCAACAATTTCGCCGTGGAAGTCTGCAACCTTGACGGCTATCACATTGGCGTCATTCAATCGGTGCGTGAAATTCCCGGATTCCTTGCCCTGCTGACCGTTTTCGTCTTACTGTTTGTCCGCGAGCATCGCCTTTCAAGCTTTTCTATCCTGGTCCTGGGGTTGGGGGTCGGCCTTACAGGCCTGCTGCCCTCTTACACCGGCGTCATTCTGACCACCCTCATCATGAGCTTCGGGTTTCATTATTACGAGACTACCAACCAGTCGCTTACCCTGCAGTATTTTGATGCCGGAACAGCCCCCTGGGTTTTCGGTAAACAGCGCAGCTACGCGGCGGCCACCAATGTCGCTGCTGGTATCGGTATTTATTTTCTGGCGCCGCTGTTATCCTTCAAACAGCTTTACCTGCTGTCCGGCGGACTTGTTGCGGCGCTGGCGTTGTGGGGTCTGTGTCAAAAACCAACGCGATCCAATTTACCCCACCAGCGCAAGCGCATGATCCTGCGCAAAAAATACAGCCTCTATTACTTCCTGACTTTCATGGCTGGTGCCCGACGCCAGATTTTTATCGCCTTTGCCGTTTTTTTGATGGTAAAAAAATTTAATTACACCGTCCAGGAGATAACCATTCTGTTTATTCTCAACAATCTGATCAACTACTTTCTAAGCCCCATGATCGGAAGAGCAATTATTCGTTTCGGAGAACGAAAGGTTCTAACGCTGGAATACGCCAGCCTGATATTTGTTTTTGCCGGATACGCATTAACCGGCTCCAAATGGGTGGTGGGCCTGCTGTACATCCTTGATCACATCTTCTTCAATTTCGCCATCGCCATCCGAACCTATTTTCAGAGAATCGGCGACCCTCGGGACATCGCCCCCAGCATGGCGATGGGGTTTACCATCAACCATATTGCCGCTGTTGTATTACCGGTGATCGGCGGACTGCTCTGGATCATGGATTACCGCATTCCCTTTGTTCTGGGAGCTTTTTTCAGCCTGATATCTCTTGTAGCCGTCCAAAAAATTCCACCGCGGTGAACAGCTATCCATATATAAAAACTACGACATTACTGGGAAAACAGCCGGATGCCCGGCAGGATACAGCTTTATGAGATTTAGAACCCACCAGATATCAGACCGGTATTTTTTTTTCTTCCGTGTTAAAGATAGCCGAATAATAAACCCCTGGGTTTTTACGGACAGCGCATATGGCGTTTGTGCTTACCAGCTTACCAAGATACTTGGACACTTCATTGACATGCAGGTTGAACGCGGATGCAATCTGGTCAATGGTGCACGGCCTGCGCTGCAGCATGGATAGAATGGTTGTTTCAGTCACTTGCATGCTGCCTGTTTGGGGCGAACGAAAATCAGCAATGATATCCGCCGGCGGGTCAAACAGCGGGCAAAGTGCCTGCAAGCTGTCCAGGGTCAGGGCGGCGGCAAAATCTTCCGCCGGAGGGCGCGCTACAGTGTTGAGTTGAACACGATCCGGCCTGATTTCTTTTGCTATGGCCGCAATTTTTGTAACATCCGCTGGCCATGAATTCATACCGAAAAGAAGAAATACTTCCATCCACAGCTGACCAGTGAAAATCTTACGGAATAATTTTTGACCTTCAACCAGACTGTCGAAAGACAAGTCTTTGTACGGTCGGTTTATCCATTCAAATGAATGTTGGTCCCAGGCGCTCAGGGAAACTTTAACGACATCAGCCAGCGACGCATCCCGGCGCACATCCGGCTGCCCCAAAAACGATCCGTTAGTCAACAGCACCGACGGCTGGGGGGCCTTCTTCAAAAATGACAGCACCTTGCCAAACTCCGTGTGCAATGTCGGTTCACCGGAACCGGAAAGTGTAATATAATCGGCCCGTCCATCCGTGGCTAACCAATCATCCAGTTCTTCCAAAACCGCCTCAACGGAAACATATGCGTTCCGCTGAACAGTCTTTCGTTGTGTTCTTCCAAGCTGACAAAAAACACAATCAAATGTGCAGGTTTTCAGCGGTGTCAGGTCAACACCCAGTGAACGCCCAAACCGACGTGACGGCACCGGCCCAAAGAGGTGGCGATATTGCTTCACCCTCAAACCTCCATGAATCTTTTATACGCTCCTAAATCAATCGCCACCCGATCAATGCAGCAGCTTATTTTTTTTGATGCTTCTTAGGCAGCCTTCGTAAAAATGGTCGAATCCCAGGGTGCATGCCCAGACGATAGCACGGTATCCCGGCACGGCAAGTGCGCGTCGAATGATTGCTACCGGCCTTTATGCCGTTTCATATAATTGCTTAATGCTTCTTGAACGGCTGTGGCCGCGAGTTCGGCGCAGTGCATATCCTTTTGCGGCAGCCGCCCGATCTTGTTGAGTACGGCGTTACCGGTAATCTCCGCCAAGGTGTCCGGATCTTTCCCCAAGGTAAGCTCCGCAGCAAATGAGCCACAGATGGCGCTGGATGCGCAACCGTCCGTAAAATAGGACGCCTCTTTTACGCAATTGTTTTGAAACTTCAGATATATTTCCATCGTATCGCCGCACTCTCCCGTAACGCGAGCCTGGGCATCGGTGTCCGTCATGCGTCCCTGATAGCGGGGATTGCGCCAGCGATGAAAACCTTTTTCTCCATAGGCCTCTTTTGCTTCTTCAAAAATCTGTTCTTGCAGATTATTTACAAAATCATCCAAACTTCCCATGTGTCACCGTAATTCTTATTCAATGCTGTCAATCCTGGCTTGAATGGCTTCCATCAGTCGCCGCAGATCCTCAGCCTGATTATTCAGAGCCGCCAGGGTTTCTTCACGTGAATCGGCCGATTTGATTCGGCCACCCGAATTCGGTACGCCTGTCCCCCTGCCTGGGCCAATACCAGTTCCCTTGCCTCGACAGTTTCCCCCCATTCCCATGCCGCGACCGGATCCACCCTGGCAGCGGCCTAATCCTCTTGTTGGCGAAGCTCCAGCCTCAAAGGCAGCAGAGACGCCTGCTTTTTCCGGCACAGTCGGTTGGGTTGATGACATAAGGCCTCCTGTCATAAAACGCCCTATGGTTTCTCCGACCGTACCGGTTTGTCCGGCATAGACGGTCACACCGGCTGCGGTAAACGTCGCAATCGCTTTGGGGCCGCAATTCCCAGTCAACACCACCTCTGCACCCTTTGAAATAACAAAACTGGCCGCCTGGATACCGGTCCCGCTGCTAAGAGCGTTGCTATCGTTGTCATAACAAACAAAGCCCATATCTTCCGTATCCACAATAACGAAATAGGCACATCTGCCAAAGCGAGGATCGACCTGCGCATTCAAATCCTTCCCCGCTGAACTTACGACTACCTTCATTTTTAAAAACCTCCTTTACAGTAAAACGTTTTGATAACAGAACCTGGGTATCAGGTGTGTGCCTGCATATTGGACGAATTGGAAAATATCACCCTTCCATCGTTAAAAGCAGTTACTGCCTCTTTGACAGTACCGCTGATATCATTGGCAACTTTTATTCCGGCGGCTTTTAACGTCTGAAAAGCATTGGGCCCGCAATAGCCGGTCAGCAGGGCGTCGGCACCTCTGCCACTCACCTCCGAAGCGGTCTGAATTCCAGCACCTTTCAGTGCGTTTCCATTTTTCGCATTGTCGATCACATCAATACTCATGCTGAATGTATCCACAATAAGAATGTAGGCCGCCCGCCCAAAACGGGGATCCACTTCGGAATCTAGATCGGTCCCTTTTGATGTAATGGCTATTTTCATTTTCAACGCTCCTTTTATTAAAATTTCATTTCAATATTATTTATTCAGCATGGGGATTCATTTCGGATGACGCCATAATGGTATCCCAGATCTGTTTTATTTCCGTCGTGATCATAGACACGCAATCATATTCAGAAACCGTTTTACCCTGAACCATTGCTTGTGTAAAAACTGGATCGAAGGGTATTTTCCCAACCACTGTCACGGCCTGATCTTTTGCCCGACCTTCAATCTCTTTTGTCTGTTCGAAATTCAGATCAAACTTATTCACGCATATCATGGCGGGTACCTTAAAATGATCGGCCAATTCGATGACCCGCGTCATGTCGTGGATACCTGAAACGGTTGGTTCGGTGACGATCAGCAAAGCTGCTGCCCCGCCAAGGGAGGCAATAACCGGGCACCCCACCCCTGGAGGCCCATCGGTCAGGATCAGGTCGATACCCCTCGCCTCTGCCAGTTTTCTGGCTTCATTTCTTACCAAAGCAACCAGTTTCCCGGAGTTTTCTTCGGCGATACCAAGCCTGGCATGAACCATAGGGCCGAATCTGGTTTCAGAAAGAAACCATTCACCACAGGTCTGGATGGGAAAATCTATGGCCTGTTCCGGACAGAAATCGACGCAAACACCACATCCTTCACAACCGATGGGGTCGACCTCAAACACCTCATTGATAGCACCAAACCGGCAAAGATCGCGGCACAAGCCACAGAATGTGCATTTTTGCTGGTTGATACGGGCCAATCCACCCCCCATAAAGTCCGTTCGTTGTTGGATATCAGGGGCCATCAGCAGATGCAGATCTGCAGCATCCACATCGGCATCGCACAAAACACGGTTGCCTTCCAGTGCAGCAAAAGCCGCCGTAAGACTGGTTTTTCCGGTACCACCTTTCCCGCTCAAGATAACAAGTTCTTTCATGTATCGCTTCCTCTATCGATCAGACGTAAAATACCTGCGTATAAGCCACGCAACCGGGGTTTCCATTCCGGCAAACTGTCAATGATCAAATCTCCCCGTGAATAAATCTCGGCAATTTTGCGATCAAAGGGTATTTCCATCAGGATCGGTAGCCCTTCTTTTTCAGCGTATGCCCACACATCATCGGAGCCGATATCCGATCGGTTGATGACCAGGCCGCAAGGAATACCCAGCAGCTTTACTGCTTCGACACCCAGCTGTAAGTCATGGAGGCCAAACGGTGTCGGTTCGGTTACCATGAGGACAAAATCCGTATGCCGAATGGCGGCGATAACCGGGCACGATGTACCGGGCGGCGCATCAATGATATTGATCAGATCCGGCTTGATATGCTCACGAACCTTCTTAATAAGGGGCGGCGACATGGCTTCGCCTATTTTGAGCCGACCGTTTACAAACTTCACCCCCTCACGGCCTCCCCTGGAGACGATACCCAGTTCCCGCCCTTTTTCGGTAATGGCTCCTTCCGGGCACACGGCCATGCATCCGCCGCAACTGTGGCACATCTCCGGAAAAGTGAGAATGGCTTTGCCGGCCACGGCAATCGCCTTGAACCTGCATATATCAGCGCACTTACGACAGTATGTACATTTGCTTACATCAATCTCCGGGACGGGTGTATAAACCGTTTCGGTATAATCAATGGTCGGTTTGACAAAAAGATGTGCGTTTGGTTCTTCCACATCACAATCGAGAAGCTGTACCCCCCCCTCCAGAGCAAAGGCCAGATTCACGGCCACTGTGGTTTTGCCTGTTCCGCCCTTTCCACTTGCAATACCAATTACCATTTGTCCACCTGCGATTCTCCATTTGAATCCATAAACCTGTTGTGTAATTTACAGATTTAAACAGCAAGTTGTATGCCACCACCTCGCCGGCTGTTAAATGTTTCAATATTTCATTTGATTTAAGTCGGTTAAAATCATCTCTAAAAACCATGCTTACTAAAAATGGCCGAAGGGGTGCCAAACAGCACCAAACAAGAACGAACAGGGGTGCAATTTTGCGACCCTGTGGCCGCATAAACAGCATGGTAAGGTAAACCCTGTCTATAGTTGCATAAAAAACATGGCGAAGAGAGTTAAGG
>CAZKYZ010000207.1:0-7032 GCA_964557055.1 uncultured Desulfobacterales bacterium | reverse complement strand
ATCCGGAACTGCTGCATCTTCTGGATGAATGGGCCCTGAAGCTGAGCCAAACAAAGCGGGACGGAATTTCGGTGGGAAAAGTGTTTTCCATCAACGATGTTGTCAAAGAAATCAACCAGGCCCTGGCGGATAACGACACCGCTGCCTATACCATCCCCGAAAACCGGGAAGCCATCGCCCAGGAACTCCTGTTGTTTGAAAACAGCGGCGCGGACGATCTGGAAAAACTGGTCGATAACCGCTTCAGTAAAGCACGGATTACGTTGAAGACCTCCTGGGCGGATGCGGTGGTCTGCCGGGATTTTATTGAAACCGCGGAGGCCGGGTTGTCGGCTGCGCTGGGCGGCCGGGCGGACATCTCCATCACCGGAATGATGGCCCTTCTGGCCAGGGCGATCAGTGCCGCCATATTCAGCATGGCCAAAAGTTATGCCGCCGCCTTTATCGTCATCACCGCAATGATGATTTTTTTGCTGGGAAAAATAAAAACCGGCCTGATCAGCATGTATCCGAATATTCTTCCCATTGTGGTAATTATGGGGATTATGGGGCTGCTTCAGGTCCCGCTTGATCTCAACACCCTTATGATCGGCAGTATCGCAATCGGACTCGTCGTGGATGACACCGTACACTTCATGTATAATTTTCAGCGTTACTATGACCAGACCGGCAGCGCGCGCCTGTCCATACGGGAGACACTGCTGGGAACCGGGCGAGCGCTGCTGATCACATCGTTGGTTTTGAGTACCGGTTTCTTTGTGCTGCTGGCTGCCACCCTGAACCATCTTGTCCGGTTCGGCATCTTTACCGGCTGTACCATCCTGCTGGCGTTACTGGCCGATTTCCTGTTGGCCCCGGCCCTGATGGTACTGATGACCCGAAATCACCGTAGCGCCTGACCCGAATCGTCCATTTACGCTTTTACAGAATCGCCGCAATGGCTTTCACCTGCCGGCAAAGATCTGCAAACTGCTCGGGATACAGGGATTGGGCCCCATCACTGAGAGCCTGGTCCGGCTGGTTATGAACCTCCACCATCAGGCCGTCTGCAGCCACGGCAACAGCCGCCCGGGCAAGCGGAATGACCTGATTTCTGCGACCGGTGGCATGGCTCGGATCGACGATGATCGGCAAATGACTTTCTTTCTGAACATAGGGAACGGCTGAAATATCAAGGGTGTTGCGACTGTGGCGCACAAAAGTCCGCACGCCGCGCTCACACAGAACCACCTGGGTGTTGCCGCCTTCCAGGATATATTCCGCCGCCATTAGCCATTCTTCGACAGTGGCCGACATGCCTCTTTTCAGCAAAATCGGTTTGGTGGCGATACCGGCCCGTCGGAGCAGGCTGAAATTCTGCATGTTGCGGGTGCCGATTTGAATCATGTCCGCATATTCCTCGACAAGACCGAATGTTTCCAGATCAATGACTTCCGTAACAACCGGCATGCCGGTCTCTTCCCGCACCTTTTTTAAAATTTTCAGCCCTTCTTCCTTCAGTCCCTGGAAGGAATAGGGGGAAGTTCTGGGTTTGTAAGCACCTCCCCTGAAGATATGAGCACCGGACGCCTGTACACTTCTGGCGATGGTCATGGCCTGCTCTTCACTCTCGATGGCGCAGGGTCCGGCCATGATAACCGGATTGCCGTCACCCAGGCGCACCGCACCGATCTGGACGACCGTATTCTCCTGTTTGAATTCACGGCTAACCAGCTTATAGGGCCGGGTAACCGGTATAACTTCCTTGACGCCGGGAAGTCCCGCGAAAAGGGAGATGTCCACCGCCCCTTTGTTCTGTAAAACCCCGATGGAAACCCGTTCACCTCCGGGAATCGGCCGGGCTTTATAGCCCCTGCTCTCTATTGCCGCCACGACGGCATCCACTTCTTTTGAAGTGGCCTTCTGTTCCATTACGATAAGCATAACGCTCCTCCTTGTACGGTTGACTGCCTGTGCGATCTGATTGGTGGTATCGGCCAAAAAAAAACCGCAGACCTTTGGAGTGGCCTGCGGTTTTTGTTGTTTCCTTATGGGTTGTATTTATGCTGTCAAGAACCGGTGGACGTACTCCTTGTGTGCGGGTTTCCACCACCACCAGTTACCTCTTTGTCTGATCAACTTGCCCAAAGGAGTCTGCTCCGTTTTTTGCCGGTTTAGCCTCAACATGTCAAATACAGGATGAACAATATCCGATTGAAACAATGGTTGTCAAGACAAGTTTATCCGGCATTTACACCGATACCGGTTTCGCAAACCACCTGTTTCAGTGCTTTGATCCGATTTACCGGAAAGGCCGCTATGGCTGCTCAAAAAGCGGGGTTTCGCAGGCGGCAGACAGGGCAATTCCGGTTTTGGCATCCATGGCAAACGAACAGGATGATTTCCACCAGGCCGACCGCGCCGATACCCCAGAATATCCAGAAACCAACCGGGTTTGCCAGCAGCCAGGGCTGGGGAAAGCCGAACAGGATCACCAAAGCCGCCGCCGTTGCCAGATAATCTCCCCATCGATAGGGGCCCGTTTCGCGCCGGGGCAATATGCGCATCAGCAATCCGGGCAGCACATGGCCGCAGCTGTCGTTGCGGCAGGGGCATTTGGCGCAGTAGGCATACAAGATCACCGCTGTACACAAAAGCGACAACACCAGATAAAACATGGCCGCCGGCGGGCTGGACGATGCCACCACAAAAAATCCGACCGCCAGCGAAACGGCTATCAGGCCCAGACTAATCAAACCGTGAAATCGATGGCTCATCCGATAATCCCCTTTCGAATTCGACTTACAGTCCTGCTTTGGATTTTTCCAGACGCCCCAAAACCGGTGTCACCAGGCTCCCGATATACAAAAAATCTTCCGTTTCGAGAACACTGGTGTTCTGGGGATAGGGCGTGTCGGGATCCTGGAGGTCCTGCACCACCTTGCCGGTTTCGTCCAGGGCGATAATGTGTCCGTAGGTCTTGGCCTTCGGCCGAATGAAAGCGGGCAGCCGCTGCACCATTTTGCGAAAAAACGGATACTCCGACAGATTGTCGAGCAGGGTGTTGCGGGGGGAAATAAAGGCGACCCAGAAACGCCCCTGCAAGCCCGTCGAAATGTTGTCCGGAAAGGCCGGCAGCGCCTGGATAAACGGTTCCGCCTGCCCCTTCTTGGGGCCGTCGATCCAGTATTGAATTACCTGGTATTCCCCGGTTTCATTAACCAGCACGAATTGCTGGCTGCTACTGACAGCCACGCCATTGGCAAAGGAAAGGCCGTCTATAAGGGTCCGGGCCCGGAGGCTTGCGGGATCAAACACCAGCAGCCGGCCTGTTTTTCCGTGTTCCATGATATCCAGCAGGCTGGCCTCCATGGTGCCGCCCGCCGCTTTGGCGCCGAAACGAGTGGAAGCGTCGGAAAAATAGATCTTGCCGTCCCGGGCCACATCGACATCATCGGCGTATAGGATGGGGACGCCGTCGGCTGTGTCGGCCAGCAGCTGCACCTTTCCGGCTGGAGATATCGACAACAATCCGCGCAGGGCATCGGCCACAATCAGGTTTCCGTCATTGTCGAAATCGATGCCCAACGGCCGGCCGCCGGTTTCGGCCCAGTTTTCCGGGTTCCGGCCGTTTTCGTCCAGTCGCACGATCCATCCGTCATGGGTGGCCGCGTAGATCTTCCCCGTCGCGTCGATGGCCACGTCCTCCGGACCGTATTGGTCGCCAATAGCGAGCAGTTCCAGCCCGGCCAGGCGGGTATTTTTCTCAAACACACCGCTGTATCCCGGGTTGGGGGGCGCCTGCCAGACAACCGGCTCGATGGGAACCGGCCAGGCAAGCAAAAAACCTGCAATTGCCACAAAAACAACTGTCACTGCCATAAAAATCTTGGTAAACATTTGCGCACCTCCCGGTCAACCGTGGTCATCGGCTGCAAAATAGGTTATGGGACTCCGGCAAGGATACTCTCCACAAAAGCACCCCGGTTCCATTTGGACCGGTCGACGGTAAGCCCCAGCCGCACGATCACAACTTTCCGGGATGGAATTACCGTAATGGTCTGTTCCTGGTAACCGATGGCGAAAAAAGTGTCCTCCGGGAGATTGGGCCAGGGGCGCGTTGCCGGGTCCGGACCGGTTCCGGCGTTCAGCCAGAAATGGGCTCCGTATTCCCCCTTGGGCGCCTTTTTGGTCGGGGTTGCGGAATAGGCCACCCATCCTTCCGGGAGAATCCTTTCCCCGTTGAAAACGCCGTCCTGTAGGTACAGCAGCCCGAATCGGGCCCAGTCCCGCGCCGTAGCATTGCCATAGGACGATCCTACAATGGTGCCCGACGGGTCTTTTTCCAGAACGATGCTGGACATCCCCAGTTTATCGAACAGTTCTTTTCGGGCAAACGTCATGACCTCCGTATAAGGCTCCGGAAGAGACTGCCGCACAATCCGCGACACGATATTGGCCGTACCGCTGGAGTAATACCATTTTTCATCCGGTTTGGCTTTCAGGGGTTTTACGGCGGCGTATGCGGCAAAATCATAACTACCGTACAGCATATTGGTAGCGTCGTAGAGCGGATCGTACACTTCCTCGAACTGCAGGCCGCTGCTCATTCTCAGCAGCTGATCCAGAGTGATCTGCTTGCGGGGGTCGTTATCGGCCTGCCACTCGGCCACTTTGGCCGGCTGGTGAATATCAAGCTGTCCTTTCCGCACCAGTATGCCCACCATGGCATTGGTGACACTCTTGCTCATGGACCAGCCCGGCAGCACCGTATGCCGGTCAAATCCGGGAGCGTACTTTTCCGCCAGCAGTTGCCCGTCGTATACAACCACAACAGCCCGGGTCTTCACCGGCTTGCCCACACCGGTTTCCGTAAAAGCCCGTTCAACCGCGGCCTCTATTTTCGGAAGGTCGACACCCTCCGGAACCGGCCGGACGGCAACGGCCTGCCCCAGCGGCCATTCCAGATTTTCGGGCAGCGCCAAAGCGGCGGGACCACAGTCTTCCGATGCCAGAATGGTCTCCGCATCCGTCCCCACCACCAGCGTGCATCCGCACCCGGGGCGGTAGACTGCCGTGGAGCGCATCATCCCCAGGGCTACGGCCGTGACACTTTTCTTCTCCCGATCCACACTTGCCTCAATAATTTTGGTCAGGATGTTCACCGGTGCAACGTCCGTCTGGAAAACCTCCTGGGGGTCCCTTCCGGATAAAAAAACAGCCGAACAGATATATTTGGCGGTATAGCCCGTTCCGATGGGAATGGCTTTGTAAAGATACCAGCCGGCCGCCGTCACCATGGCAATCAGTATCACCATAACCAAAAGCAGCAGTCTTTTGCCAAATTTTTTCATGCGTCCTCCTTTTATTGACGGGCCTTCGCCGAATTCAGGAAACCGATTTCCGACATTGCCGATGGACGCCATTGTAGCATGAAACCGGGCGATGTGTCTCCCCATTTCGGGCAAATCCATCAACCCCGGCTGCTGCCATTGCCTTTGGCGGTTTTTTGTCCTTTACAAAACCGGGGTGTATCGATTATATGGTGCCCATTCATAAATCGCCATAAACAGCTCGGGCACAAAGAGGCACATCATGATTACAATAAACGAAAATTATTTGAAACTGCAGGCATCTTATCTGTTTTCCGACATCGCCAGGCGGGTCGCTGATTTTCAGGCAGCCAACCCTGAAAAAGAAATTATCCGGCTGGGAATCGGCGACGTTACCAAGGCCCTCCCGGCCGTCTGCATCGAAGCCCTTCACCGGGCAACCGACGAAATGGCCGAAGACGGCAGCTTTCGCGGATACGGCCCCGAAAAAGGGTATGATTTTTTGCGAACAGCCATTGCCGAACACGACTTTCAATCACGAGGGGCTGATATTTCCCCGGATGAGATATTCGTCAGCGACGGTGCCAAATGCGATACCGGCAACATACAGGAACTGTTTTCCGAAAATATTTCCGTTGCCATCCCGGATCCCGTCTACCCGGTCTACCTGGACACCAACGTGATGGCCGGGCGCACCGGCGCCTTTGAAAACGGCAGATACCAGGGTATCACCTACCTGGAGGGCACCTGGGACAACGGGTTCATCCCCGACCTCCCCGAAGAACCGGTGGACCTGATCTATCTCTGTTTTCCCAACAACCCGACCGGTGCAACCATCTCCAGGGAGCAGCTGAAAAAGTGGGTGGACTATGCCCGCGCCAATCATGCCCTGATCCTGTTTGATGCTGCCTACGAAGCGTTTATCCGGGACGACAGCCTGCCGCATTCCATTTATGAAATCGAGGGCGCCATGGAAGTGGCCGTTGAATTCCGCAGCTATTCAAAAACGGCCGGGTTCACCGGCACACGTTGCGGCTATACAGTGGTTCCGAAAACATGCCTGGCGTATACGTCCGCCGGGGAAGCCCACTCCCTGCACACCCTGTGGCACCGCCGGCACGCGACCAAATTCAACAGTGTATCCTACCCGGTGCAGCGGGCCGCCGAAGCGATATACAGCAAAGAGGGGCAAGGCCAGACCCGGGCCCTGATAGACGGTTACCTGGAAAACGCCCGCATTATCCGCAAGGCCGTTGCCGAGCTTGGTTTTGTATGTATCGGCGGCGACAACGCCCCCTACATCTGGGTGGACGGCAAAGGGGATTCCTGGGATTTCTTCGATCGGCTGCTGCAAAAAGCGGGGGTTGTCTGCACACCGGGCGCCGGTTTCGGGAAATGCGGACAGGGCTATATCCGCATCAGCGCCTTCAACAGCCGGCAGAACGTCGAAAAAGCCATGGAACGCATGAAGCTGGCTCTGCAGTAGTTACGGAAACCGTATCATTACGTGGCCAAACGAAAAAGGGCATGCGTGATGGTGTGGCACCACACTGCCCTTTTTTTAATACCTTCAGGGTCATGACTCCCTGAAAGTTACTGGTTTTTATTTAACATGGAGTTCAGGGGCCCGCGCTGTTTGCGGGTCCACTGGAACGTTTGGTTATTGACTCGCTACTATTGACGTGCTGAATATTCATCCAGAAGTCTGCGAATCATTTTT
>CAZKYZ010000206.1:0-7063 GCA_964557055.1 uncultured Desulfobacterales bacterium | reverse complement strand
TTTGATAGGGATAATGAGAGTTTTCATACCGGTTGATGGCTTTTCTCACCAGATTTCCGAAAGCCTGATACTGGACGGGAATTGTCTGGAATACCATCGCAACAATAGCGACATTTGTCAGCAGGTCGATCTGGGGCGCATTTTCCGCCTTCGCTTTTTTCAACCCCGCCACCATGACTTCGCGACACTTTTCTTTGAACTGGCTGGTCGCCTCGATCCAACCGGAAGAGCCGTTCTTGTTCAGGATGTTTTCTGATTCGGTGAACCGGGCGATCAACCGGATGACGGTTTTTTGGGCAATGTCTTCCAGTTGCGGACTCAGGCAGGCGTCGATACGGACATTGTCTACTCCCACGGCGAGATGGTCCAGGGAGAAATGATCCGAATAACGCTGTAACAGCAGGTTTTGCAAGGGAGTTTTTGCCGATGAGGATAGAATCATAATATTTTACTCGAATCACCTGAATGAAACGCCGTTTGAAACATCAATGATCGCTTGTATACTATATACCCTACATCAGTATTGTTTTCAACCGACCAGATATTTCTCTGCACTGAAAGTGGAACGATTTGGATTTGTTGCTTGTAATTGCCGGAAGATGCGGTTATAGGGTGCCGGTAACGAAATCTGCCTTGCGCAACGGTTCGTAAAACCCCGGTACGCTCAAGCCGGCCCGGGAAAGTTTGGATATCATCCCTGCGAGCGGTTCATCGTTGGTAGCATCTGCAACGTTTTCAGGAGGGCGGCCTCATTGGAGGATATATATTATGTGGATGGGAACTTTGTCCCTGCCGGGGAAGCTGTCATACCCGTGAATGACCTGGCCCTGCTGCGAGGGTATGGTGTGTTTGATTTCTTTCGGACGTATGGCGGAAGTCCCATTTTTATGCAAGAGCATATTCACCGGCTGGAAAATTCGGCCAGGCAGGTCGGCATACCGCTGCCCTGGTCGACGGATGAACTGATTGATATCGTTCGCGGCACCATCGAACGGAACAACCATGGAGAATCCAACATCCGGATTATCGTGACGGGTGGCCCCAGCCCTGATTTCAAGACGCCTCAAGGAAAGCCGAGGCTGCTGGTACTGGTGACGGAAATGCAGCCGTTGCCGCAATGGTGGTATTCAAAGGGGGTGGCGATTATCACGGTGGCTTCGGAAAGGGCCATCCCGGAAGCCAAGAGCATCGATTACATCTCCGGTACGATTGCCATTAAAAAAGCGAAGGAAACAGGTGCTGTGGAGGCGGTATACACGGATCGAAACGGCTTTGTACGGGAAGGCAGTACCAGCAATATCTTTCTGGTTGTAAACGACAACCTGGTAACGCCCGGGCGGGGGATTTTGCCCGGAATTACCCGCCGGACAATATTGGACCTGAGTAAACGGGTTTGCCGGTTTGAAATACGCGATGTCACCAGGGATGAGTTGTACCGGGCGGAAGAGGTTTTTATCACCGGATCCAACAAGGGGCTTGTTCCGGTTGTCCGGGTGGATGACCGCATGGTCGCTGACGGGCAGGTGGGCCCGATTACAAGATCGATTATGGGGCTCCTCAAAAGCAGAACCGGATCGGCACCCGGAAACGGGGAAGGGGCGTTGTAGCGCTGCTTTTCCGGGTGGTTTTAGAACGTTTCGTGGTTGTGAAATGACCGGGTTGCTTAAACCCGCAAAGAATCGTCCCCTTTGCCCGCAGGCATGCGGTCGGCCCGGTAGGTGCGTTGACGGGCTTTTGCCGCTGCCATCAGCGGCTCCACCAGCGCATCGACATAATCGTACACCTTGGCCCGGTTCTTTCCGGGTGCCGGGCGGAGCACCCTCCCCAGATACTGAAGCAATCTTCCCGAAAAACGGACCGGCGTGGTGATGAAGAGGGTGGTAAGGTCCTTACAATCGAACCCTTCGCCGATCAGTTGTCCGGTGGCCACCAGGACTTTTACTTTCCCGGCGTTCAATTCATTCAGAACCTGTATGCGTTGATCCGAAGACAGATCGCCTGTCAGTAAAAAGGCTTTCTGATCATGGCGGTAATGCAGGAGCGCGCAAATATTTTCGCAATGTTTTTTGCGATCGGAGAGGACCAGGCAGACGCCGGGGCTTGATTCGGCTTCGGCGGCGACATCGGCAACAATCTGTCGATTGCGTACGTCGTCCGCAGTCAGCTCCGAGAGCATCTTGCTGTACTGATTGACCGGATCAAAGTAAGGCACAAATTTCGTTTCTCGGATAATGACATCAACATCCAGAACATCCCCCGTCCGGATCAGCTGTTTTTTTTCAATTTCGTGATGAATATCCCCCAGATGCCAAAAAATAAGTTTTGACAACTTATCCCGTCGATAGGGTGTTGCTGAAAGGCCCAGCATATACTTGGCGTCGAATTCAGAAACGGCGTCGGTGAATGTCCGACTGGGGGTGCGGTGACATTCATCAACAATCAAATGCCCGATGTCGGCGCTGATTTCATCAGCGCATTTGCACAAAGACTGAACCAGGGCCACTGTGATTTCCCTGCCGATGTGACGTTTGCCGGCGCCGATGATCCCGACCTGTTCCGTTTTCAATCCCAGAAAATGCACGATCCTGTCAATCCATTGATAGGCGAGGTCTTTGGTGTGAACAATGATGATGGCCGGCTGTTTTCGGGCGGCAATCATATACAGAGCCATGACGGTTTTTCCGGATCCGGTGGGTGCGCTGAGAGTTCCGAAATCCCTGGAGAGCATGATGTCCACAGCCTTGCTTTGATATGGTTTTAACTTGCCCGAAAACGCAAATTCGCGATTTTTAAGCAGGCGTCTGCGGTCGTCGATTTCAACGGTGATTCCTTGGCGGCGCGTAATTAAAAGCAACTGGCGCATATATCCCCTCGGGATCCACAGTCCGTTGCGTACCTTGTCGTAGAAATGAAGCAATTGTGGTGTTTTCCCGTTCCAGCGGCCCATCCGCCTGTTCTCCATCCATTTGGGATTGGGAATTGTCAATCTGTCCATCAGGAGTTGTTGCAACTCTGCTGACAGATCGGTCAGTTTTAGATTGTTTTTGATGGTGATTTTCATCTGCGATTGATGCCTTTTTGCCCGACTCAAAAAAAACATTATGCCTTGATCCGTGATTGAAAGCAATTCGAATCATATGGCCGCGGATTTCAAAAAAATGGTTCAAAGGTTTTGTTCTGTTGAAGATGAATTTTTTGAAGGGGTGTTACAACTGGATGGATGCCTTCGATTCCTTGCCGTTTATCATGATGGTTATCGGCCTGGCGAGTTTCACATGTCGCAGATGCTTCGTCTCTCTGGACACAGGAAGTGCATTCAAAACATCCCATTTAATGAAATCGGTGCTGTTTGTTTGAATCGTCAGGTAGCTGATGCCGAGAGATGTTATATTGTGAAAAAAATGAGAGCCCTGGGACGGCTCGACGGAAAGGCCTTTTACGGTGGTTTCCACAATTGCCCCGATTTCGGAGATGTCCTTCCAGGTAACCGGAACGCCCAGCCACCGATCGGCCGATCCCCATCGACCGGGACCGATCAGCAGATACTTTCGGGATTCGGCTGCCAGATATTGATTTAGTCTTCCGATTTCTCCGGCGATTTCCAGTGATTTTGAGATGTCGAACTGATCCGGCCGTACGAAAATAATGTCCGTAAGATTGGAACTGCAGCCGTTTCCCATGGCCATGGTGGAATAGCAAAAAGCTGCATCTATGTTTTCCCCGGTGATCCGGGTGTCGACGTTTGCATTGCGGAATACCATCGGCCGGATCTGCAGCAGGTCGAAAGAAGCCTGCCTGTCGTTGTTTTTCTTCAGGTCAACTGCAAATTCGATTTCTACGGGACAACCCATGCCCTGCCTCCCGATGGCCAATATTTCGGTCAGGATGTCCGCAAGTGGAAACAGATTGTGTTTGAGGATCCCCGCAAAAGTCAGCACCGGATATCCCTTTGGAGATATGATGTCCCGGATACGGTTATCCTCCGGAAAATAGGTTGACGAAAGCATCGGCATTGCCTCCGAGAACTGTTCATTTTCTATATCCAGCCTGGCGAGAGTCGGATCGCTCCCCAAAACGTCGCAAAAGCCGAAATCATCCGGGGAATCGGTCATTTTAAGTGCATAGTAACTGCGTTGAGAATTTTTTAACATATCGTTGACGCTGGAAAGCTGCGGCAGAAGTTGTGGATATGCCGGCGAAAAGCGGAGGGCGGTTTCACCATCCACTACTGTTTTCCCGAGTCCAAAAGCGATATGGGCGATGCCATGTTCCGGCTTCATATGGGCTACCGGATAAAAATTGTACGACTGGGCGACACCAGAAAAATGGGGGTAAAAAAAGTTGTCAAACCGGTTGCCGGTAATCTGTTGGAGGATTACCGCCATTTTTTCTTCCTCGGTGCGATGTAGTGAATTTTTTGCATAGGAGCGGGGGGCTTCCATGTATGTTGAAGCATAGACCAGCTTGATGGCGTCGGTGAGCCTTTTCAGTCGTTTCGACAGGTCGGGGTGATTGTTCGGCAGCATAAACGTTTTATAGATGCCCGCGAACGGCTGGAACTGGGCGTCTTCCAGCAGGCTGGAGGATCGCACGGCTAGCGGGCGATCGATATGCGCCAGGTATTGGGCCAGATCGGTTTCGATCTGTTCCGGAAAACGGCAAGACAGAAAAAAAGTGCCGATATCCATGTCTTCCATTTTACGAAGAGTTTCTCTGACAATTCTGTTTTGTTGCATGAAAGCATCAAAACCATCTGTTGATATCACCAGTGTTTTGGGAATATGAACATCGATATCGGGATATTTTTCTTGCAGACGCCTGTTTTTCTGAAGCAGCGTCGATATAAAGGCCAGTCCGCGTGCCTTGCCACCCAGAGAGCCTTTTCCGATTTTGATAAAATCGGCATCCGGGTCGTAGTTGCCGGAGGCAAATTCGGCTATCACGCCTCTCTGGCGGCCCTTTCGGCGTTCTTTTAGGCAACGGACAAGGTAATTCCTGATTTCCGCAATTGATGTAAAGTCAGTCACCTTAACGGGTTTCAGACGGGTTGCCAGCAGGATTTCAGAGCGTGCCATGAGCCAGCTGGAAAAACTATTCAAGGCCGCATGGCGGTATATGGATTCCTCCGGAACGACCGCCAGGCATTTTTCAAGTTCTCTCAGGTTGGCGGCTCTGGCGACTTCACTACCGTCCGGCAGGCGGAAAACAAAGTCTCCGAACCCGAGATGGTTTTCGAAAAAAGCACGGATTTCGGCAAGTAGAGAAGGCGAGTTTTTGTTTAAAAATACGGCCGGTACGGCCGCGGCTTTTTCGCGATTTGATTCTTCCGAACTGAAATTGAGCAGAGGGATGTCCGGGCTCTCCCGCTTGATCATATTCAGAAGGGAAAAACCGGCATTATCGTCCAAGATGCTGTTTTTTGGAAAGCGTACATCGGAAATGATGCTCAGCAGATAAGGTTTGTATTGGCGGTACAGCTGCTCGGCTTCTTCGTAAGTACCGGCCACCAGGATTTTCGGCCGCGCCCGCATGCGCAGAATGCGATGTTCATCGTTCAGCGACTCTTCCATTACCGATTGCGTCTGCATGACGATCTCTTTGTAAAGAAGCGGCAACAGGGTAGACCGATATTCCGGAGAGTCTTCCACCATAATGATCACCCGGACGCGCGCTCTTTTGGTGTCGTAATCGATGTTCCAGCGGTCTTCCACACTCTTGACAATCGCAAGCAGCAGGTCGGAATTCCCGCGCCAGACATAGAACTGATCAATTTGGGAGTGATCCGGCTGGGTGCTATCGTACAGCAGTCGACTGGTGCTGTGCGCCATCAGGAACACGGGGAGGCCGGGGAAATGTTTTTTGATGGAATTGCCGACGGAACAGGGGTCGGCATCGTCCAGGACCGGCATGGTGATTACCAGATCAAACGGTTTCTTCGTCAGCAGTTCGATGGCTTCGTCAACTGCCGTCACCCAGGTCAGCATTGGGGGGCGGGACAGATTCAACCCTCTGTATTCATGAATGATGCGTTCCGCCAGGCGTCCGTCTTCCTCCATAATAAATGCATCGTAAGGGCTTGACACCAGCAGGATCGCACTGACCTTTTTGGCCATGAGTTCGTGGAACACCTTGAACGATAAATCGAAATCATCAAGCTGACCGGTTGTGGTTTCGGGCATTTATTTGTATCTCCGCCAATCGAAGGAGAGGCCATATCGTTTTTGGGCGAGCGGCCGTATTCCCCCCAGTGAAAGTATCATTGAATATTCGGCTCAAAGTTGTCAACCATTCCTGTCAAGCGACCCTGCCAGGTATCCATTTTCTCCAAGTGTTCCTGAATGAGCTGGAGATTTTTGCGTTTGTCGAGAGACCAGGACGGTGCCACAAGTTCATCCGGGTGCGGGTCTCCAGTGAGACGCTGGATAACGATTTCCGGCGGGAGACGCTCCAGAAAACGGCAGACCAGGTCGACATATTCCAGCTGTTCGAGACAGCGGTAGCGACCCTCGCGGTATAGCGATTCCAGAGGGGTCTCCTTAATAACGTACATAAGATGAATCTTGACGCCGTCTACCGGCAAGGCGGCTATGGCATCCGCGGTCGCCATCATGTGCTGCTCTGTCTCACCGGGAATGCCGAGGATGACATGGGCGCAGATTTTTAAACCCCGATCGGCCGACAGCTGCACCGCTTTCCGGAAGCATGCGAAATTGTGGCCCCGGTTGATGCGGGTCAGTGAGCTGTCATGGGATGATTGCAGTCCATATTCAATCCACACGAGATAATTGCGTCCATATTTTTCCAGCAGCGATATAACATTGTCGTCCACGCAATCCGGCCGGGTACCGATGGAAAGCCCGATCACGTCTTCAACCGCAAGGGCTTCATCGTAGCACTGCTTCAATGTGGCAAGTGGTGCGTAGGTGTTGGTGTATGACTGAAAATAGGCAATAAATTTTTTGGCATTGTATCGGCGTGTAAGCGCCTTCTTGCCTTTTTTTAACTGGTCGGAAATCGATAACCCTTCGCGGCTGGCTCCGGTTCCGGAACCTTTGGCATTACA
>CAZKYZ010000205.1:0-7106 GCA_964557055.1 uncultured Desulfobacterales bacterium | reverse complement strand
GAGGGAAATCACGGTCTGATATTTGTTCCCCGTAATATTGAGGAGCCCTGGCGCTCCAAGGTAGCCTATAAACAAAGAGGGAAAATTGTGGTATTCATCGGTACGAATTCCCGATGGACCGATATTCTGGTTCCGGTTGATTTGTCGATCAGCACGCTTTTAACCCTGATGTTTTTACAACAGACGTTTATGGACAGAGACGGGATCCGCCTCCATTTCGTGCATGTGCAGTCCGGTCCGGCAAGGTCTATCGAGCAACGATGGCGCAAGATCAAAAAATTGATTGATTGTGATGAGCACTTTCCGCTACGGCTGATCGACAGGCAGGGCGGGATCTCAGAAAACCTGCTCGCATTGATTGAAAAGGAGCGCTTCGATATGATTGTCATGGGCCGGCGGGGTGTTTCCAGGATGAAACGATGGATACTGGGAAGCGTTTCCGCAGGCCTGTTGCGCGGAGTCACCGATGAAACATTGTTTCTGATAGACTGATGTCCATCCGTAATAGGTTTTTTTGTCCAATCTCGGCGTCAATCTGCGCCACTGATTGCGCGGCCCACCCCGGCAAGCCTCCGCGCAATTGCGAATTTCCGCATCCGGAGGAAAAACTTCATTTCCGGATCGGAAGCAACTTCAGGTGCCGGTTATCGAAAAAACCAAATGACAGATGGACACGAGGCTGACGATTGAACGAAATGTGGAATCCGGAAAAATACATCCAGGCACTGAAATACGCCGCCAGAGCACACCATGGACAAAAAGTTCCAGGGACGGACCTGCCCTATGTCGTGCATATCGCCATGGTGGCAATGGAGGTGCTCGCGGGCGTTGAATGCGAACCCGGCTTGAACGGCGACCTGGCCGTCCAGTGCGCCCTGCTCCATGACGTGATCGAGGATGCCGATGTATCTTTTGATGATCTCGCGGTTGAATTCGGCACGGATGTGGCTGCCGGTGTTGAGGCCCTGTCCAAGGAAAGGGAACTCAAATCCAAAACCGAAAAAATGAAAGACAGTCTGGCACGAATTAGGCGTCAGCCAAAAGAGATATGGGTGGTGAAGCTGGCCGATCGAATCACCAATCTCCAGCCACCTCCGGCACATTGGTCGACGGATAAAATCGCTGCATACAAAGAGGAGGCGGAGAAAATCCTACATGAGTTGGGTGATGCCAGCCCATATCTGGCCGCACGCTTCCAGAAAAAGCTGGATTTGTACCCGGGCGGAGAGTAGGGTAGGCGAAAGAAAAATTTCGAATTTGGAATTTCGAATTGCGAAAACAAGGGCCAGGAGCACGGGGCCCAGGTTCGAGTGACCCAAAGTGAGGCCTCAGCACTCCCTGCGTAAGAACGATAAAGTCATGAACCCTAGATCCCTGGGACCCCTTCTCCCAACCAATTGGGAGAAGAACCTTAAAACAAAACGAAAGAAAGCCAATAAATGTCTCTCGACCTAAAGTTTATTCGCAGCCAGTACCCGGTATTCACAAACCCGGAGACCGCCCGCTGGGCGATGTTCGAAAACGCAGGCGGTTCCTATGTCCCCTGCCAGGTGACCGACCGCCTCCACAATTTTTTCAAATACACAAAGGTCCAGCCTTACGGCCTCTTCGAGACCTCCATCCGGGCCGGCGAGGCCATGGATGCCGGTTATCAGGCCATGGCCGATTTGCTTAATGCAGCTCCGGACGAATTAACCCTGGGGCCATCCACCACTATGAACTGCTATGTCCTGGCCCAGGCGGTTCGTCCGACACTGCGCCCGGGCGACGTGATCATCGTCACCAACCAGGACCACGAAGCCAACATCGGCTGCTGGCGGCGGCTGGTGGAATTCGGAGCGGTTATTAAAGAATGGCGCATCAATCCTGAAACCGGGGAGCTCACCACGGAAGATCTGAAAACGCTTGTCAGCAACAGAACCCGCCTGGTCTGTTTCACCCTATGTTCGAATATCGTGGGGACCATGAACGATATCACCGCCATCTGCGATATTGCCCATGATGCCGGGGCCCTGGCTATCGGTGACGGTGTCGCCTATGCGCCTCACCGGATTTTGGATGTGAACACCAGCGGTCTCGACATCTACCTCTTCAGCACGTACAAGACCTTCGGGACCCATGTGGGGGTGTTGTGGGGGAAACCATCAGTCCTCGACACCCTCGAACCCCAGGGGCATTTTTTTAACAAAGACATTCCCCGTTACAGGTTTAACACAGCAGGTCCCATGCATGCCGAGATTGCCTCCCTGGCGGGGATTGGTGAATACATCGATGTCATCCACGCCCACCATTTCGAAGACACCGGCATCAGTGCCCATGAAAAGGCAGCCAGGATTTTCGATCTTTTCAGCGAACACGAGACAACCCAGGCCAACCGGATTCTGGAGGCTATAAAAACCATTCCCGGTGCCAGGATCATCGGCCGGGACCATGCCGAGGTCGGGAAAAGGGCGGGGACAATCTCTTTTGTGGTAGATGGGATGTCTTCCCGCGAAGTGGTGCGAAAACTGGTGGCAAAAGAAATCGCTGTTCGGAACGGTCATTTTTACGTGGTGCGGTGCCTGGAAGCACTCGGGATTCAGGATACGACTGACGGGGTCGTGCGGATCAGTTTGGTGCATTATAATTCAGAGCAGGATGTAAACCGACTCCTAACGGGGTTAGGGAAACTATAAAAATGAAAACAAACAAAAAAGTAGGCTTGGCTCTGGGCAGCGGCGCTTCCCGCGGCTGGGCCCATGTCGGGGCCATTGAAGCCCTGGAGGAGGCCGGGATCCCGGTTGATCTGATCTCGGGGTGCTCCGTGGGGGCCTACGTGGGGGCAATCTATGCCAGTGGCGGACTGGCCAGCTTAAAGGCGTTTATCCTGCGGATGGACGGAAAGAAGATTTTTTCCTACTTTGACGTAGTGGTCCCCCGATCCGGGCTCCTGGACGGGACCAAGAAACTTCAAGAGTTTTTATCCGGGCACACGGATGCAAAGACTTTCGAGGACTTGAAAATCCCGCTCAAGATGGTGGCCACCGACCTTGAAACCGGTGACAAGGTAGTCCTGGATTCCGGGGATCTGTTCACCGCTCTGCGGGCCACCATGTCTATGCCGGGCCTGTTCGCTCCAATTCGGGTAAAGGGCCGTTGGCTGGTGGACGGCGGCTTGGTGGATCCGGTACCGGTGGGGCTGGCCAGGGCCATGGGTGCCGACGTGGTGATTGCCGTGGACCTCAACACCACCCTGGTATCACGGCAGAAACGGGGGAGTCTGGCAAAAGAGTCCCCAATGGTCACAGAGCCCCCGGTATACCGCAACGAGATGGCCCGCAAGCTGTCGGAGCACTACGCCAGTGCCGAGTCGACCTTCAAACAGAAAATCCGTTCCT
This sequence comes from uncultured Desulfobacterales bacterium, assembly GCA_964557055.1. Taxonomy (GTDB): domain Bacteria; phylum Desulfobacterota; class Desulfobacteria; order Desulfobacterales; family CAZKYZ01; genus CAZKYZ01. Next base: position 3,729 of record CAZKYZ010000205.1, on the reverse strand, counting down.
TTTTGAAAAGCGATGACACCAGTCCGGATATCGTGGAGACAGTCTCCGGGGCCATCGGCATTATGCAGGAGCGCATCACGCGGATCAATCTGGCCGTGGATCCACCGGATATACTGGTCCAGCCGCGCCTGGGGGAGATGAAAATGATGGATTTCGGCGAGGTGGAAAAAGCCATTGAAGAGGGCTACCAGGGGATTAAAGACCACCTGGATGACATCCGCATGATGCTGCATGGTGGCCCCTTCGGTGGATGAAAGCAGGGCGCTTTGTGCCTTAAATAATTTGAACCTTTTGCATGTTCACTCCAGTTGGAGTATGCGTACGAAATAATCCAATAGTCCAAACGGCAGGATCAGGTGTATCGATCCAGATCCTTAAACCGGTTCATCCCATCGAGTCGCTTCAAATCTTTTTGATAGTGGCTCTTATAGCCGTGTTTTTTTAATGTCCACCAGATCAATGCTTTTGAAATCGGTCTGAGCAGGTATATCCAGATAGAAGTCCATCCCCAGCCCTGCTTCCGGGCTCTTTGCGAGGGCTGCCACCAGCCCAGAACCTTTTGACGGTAGTACCAGAAAAAGTACTGCAGTTGGTCGGCGGAAAGATGCCTGGTTCGGATATTGGCATACAGACCGTTGTATTTTTTGTAGTCTTTACCGTTGGTGATCAATCCTTCCGATAGGAGATAGCGGCGCATATCCGTCTTGGGGTAGGGCGTCAGAATCTGACAAAAAGCGGCATCCGGTCCGATTTCCCTGAAATATTCATAGTTGGCAACGATGCTTTTTTCATCATCATCGGGAAATCCGAAAATAAGGCCGCCGATCACCATGATGCCGTATCTCTGGCATAATGCGACCGCTTTCTTGGATGCCGATAAAATATTGCCTTTGCCGGAGTCCATCAGATTTTTTAGGGAGGCACTTTCAATCCCTAAAAATACGGATCTGAAGCCGGCTTTGGCCATCTTGGATACCATATCTTCGTTATTTGCCATAGTGAGGCAATCGGCTTGTACGAGCAGGTTCAGGTTTTTGTACTTTCTGGCGAGGATAGCATCACATATTTCGTGGACCCGCCTGGGGCTTAATACAAAATTATCATCCACAAAGAAGACCCAGCGGGTTTTGCGTTTGAAATAGATATCATCCAAATCGGAAAGAATGCGTGTTGTTGGGAAGGTTCTGAACGAGCGTCCATACATATGCCGCATACTGCAAAAATTGCAATTTCTAGTGCAGCCCCGGGATGTCTCGGCCACTTCAATTTTCGAGTAGAGCATGTGATAGCCCCAGGTCAACCGGCGTTTATCCCTGATGGGCGGCCGGATCCGGGATAGATCCAGCAGCTCTCCTTTTTTATTGTGACAGAAAACGCCATTTTTTTTATAGGACAGCGACGGAATTTTGGATAAATCACTCTTGTCTTCCAGGGCGTTAACAAGCCTGCGACAAGCCTCCTCGCCTTCACCGCGAATCATGTAATCGATCAAATGGGATTCCGGTGCGTTTTCGATTTCGGTATACATCAATGTGGCGTGGTAACCACCGATGACAATCTGTGTTCCGGGCAGGGTGTCTTTTATCAGGCGGATCAGTTTAAGGCAGGTATCGTACTGCCAGGACATGGCGGATAATCCCACCAGTTCCGGCTCAATTTTTACTAAAATGCGGGTGACATATTTTCTGATTGCGCTTCGTTTGCGAACAAGATCTGCCAGGTATACGGTATGGTTATTATCGATGTTGCCCCCCACGCTGGCTATCCCGTGTGCCGGAATATGGACAGCAGCCTCATGGATTAAAAAGGGGGCGGCGTCGGGCATTGACATGAGCAGAATTTTCATGGCGGTTCAATTTTTCCGGCTCTTTTGGAGATGATCCTTTATATTTCAAAATCACTGTCGGTCAAACCGCCGTTTATTTCGATATCCTCATAGAGGAAATGACCATAATTGTTCCCGTGGCGATATTCCAGTTTATAAGGGCTGAACGTTTTCCGGTCGATCAAAATCAGGAGAAAATCATCACCGGCATCCCATTTTCCGAACAAACGAATATAGGGCCTTCCGTTTTCCAGATAATCATCCCTTAAATCGAACTTGACCCGCTGATCCGTAAGGCTTTTTCGGAGCCATTTATCGACGGATTCTATGATCGGCCCGAAAACCATTTCCATAATCGGTTCCGTCGATTCCGCCATGGCCCGGTCGTCCAGGGGATCCACGTTGAGGGTTATGAACTGCAAAAAACCATCCGGTCGGACCAGTATTTTATTGTCATTTTCTCCCTCAATGTAAAGACACTTGCGGCCTTCAAAGCGGTTGAGAAATTCAAGGTAGATCGTTTTGGGTGTTTTCTTGAATCGGAAGAGCATGACTGTTCTGGGAATGTTGCGACCCTCAATCACGATATCCTTGGTAAACCGGCATTGCATGTGGACAAGGTCGGCATAACTACTTTTCATATCCGTGATCAAAGTCAGAACCCGGTCATCCCCGATTTTTTCCGCCTGGACCGAAGCAGAAAACAGAATGAATACGGTTGGTATAAGCAATACGCAATTCTTCCAGCGCATCTGCATCATCTTCAACCTCTCCGGCAATTGTAACGACAGGTTTTATCAAAGGCACAACAATCCATTTCAAAAATATTGATCAGAGTCAAGTCCTGACGCAATTCATTTTTATGATACCAGCCATAATGTCGATTCAACAGTACGCCCGTTGAAACGATTTTTTTCACAAGCAGTAGATCACGCAGGAAAGGGGCGCTAAGATACCCGGCGGCAGGTCTTGAGGCCTGTATGGAATTTGACCGATGACAAAATAAACGTTAGGGTAAAAGCTGCATATTTATGGTCATAAAACAAATCTTTGACACAGGAGAGGTGGCACGATGAGATTATTTTTATTGGTTGTCGCAATATTTGCCAGCATCTTGGCCGTTGGTAACGGTTTCGCACAAACCGGGAGCACCCCGGCAGAAGTAAAAACAATATCCGTGGAGGCGCTGCAGGCCGACCTGGATAACCCCGAGCTTCGTATCATCGACGTCCGCAGAAGCGGTGATTATGATTCCAGCGACACCAAGATAAAGGGTGCCGCCCGGCGGGACCCAAAGGCTGTATCCACATGGATCCAGCAGTATTCCAAGTCGGACCGCATCGTCCTTTACTGCGCCTGACCGAACGAATATACCAGTGCCCGTGTGGCACAGGAGCTCATCCAGGGCGGGTTTGAAGATGTGACCGCCCTCAGAGGCGGCTGGGCTGCGTGGGAAGAGAAGGGGTTTCCCACTGAAGAGAAGTAAGAGCCCCGAAAAACAAAAGGGCAAAAAAATGAATGAACAGGTTCAACGCTTCATCACCAAAGCAGAAGAGGCGCTTCAAAACAGGAAATATATTGATGCAGGTCGATGTTTTGAGAAGGCTGCGGAAACCACACACCACAAAACCCAAGCAGCGAAACTATTGAGAAAAGCTTCAGCGGCATATGGAGACTGTGGAATGTACCGGGAGGCTGACAGGTGTTTCCAAAACGCCATACAATTGCTGGATGGGGAGCAAAAAGCAGAATGCCTGATGGAATGTTGGGAAAACGTAATCGAAACCATTGTCCACTTCGAGTATGACTGTAGTTTTGAATGGCGTGGCGAAACTGATGGCAGCCATGATTCTTATCAAGAAGATATAAACCGTTATCAGGAAATAGCGGCAAATTTATTAAAA
>CAZKYZ010000204.1:0-7138 GCA_964557055.1 uncultured Desulfobacterales bacterium | reverse complement strand
ATGCAGGAATCCATCCGGCCCGTAAATTATTACTTGAAAATTACCCCCGACCTGGACCGGTTCCGCTTTGACGGTCAGGTCACTATGGATATCGATATCCGTAACCCGGTCGACCGGATCGTTCTGAACAGCCGCGACCTGGCAATCCATGATTGCCGTTTAAAAGCGGAGGCCCACTGGCAGCGTTGTTCCTTCCGTCTCGATCCGGAGATGGAAACCCTGACGGTATTGCTGCCCGCATCCTGTAAGGGCCGCTGCCGGCTGCAGATCGAATACGAGGGCACAATTAATGACCGGATGACCGGTTTCTATCGTAGCGGCTACCGCAAAGGGGAACAAACCTGCTATATTGCCGTTACCCAGTTTCAGGAGAGTTCGGCCCGGCAGGCGTTCCCCTGCATGGATCATCCTCTCTACAAGGCCACTTTCGATATCTCCATTACCGCCCCCGCCGACCTTGCCGTAATTGCCAACACACCGGCGGCCGCTGAACATCAACTGGCCGGCGGAACCAAACAGGTTGTTTTCGAACGAACCCCGGCAATGTCGACCTATCTCGTCTTTTTTGCCGTAGGCGAATTTGAATTCTTCCAGGACGATATCGACAGGCGGGTGCGGGTCGCGGCCCTCCCCGGTCTGCAGCACACCACCGGCCTTGGACTGACGTTCGGTCGCCAGGCGCTGAAGTTTTGTGAAGATTATTACGGCAGTACCTATCCATTGGCCAAACTGGACCTGATTGCGGTCCCGGACTTTGCCTTTGGTGCCATGGAAAACTGGGGTGCCATCACCTTCCGCGAAAATCTGCTGCTGCATTTCCCCGAAACCACTTCAGCCGAAGGCATAGAGCGGATCTGCGAGGTCATTGCCCACGAAATCGCCCATCAATGGTTCGGCAACCTGGTAACCCCCGCGGACTGGAAATACCTGTGGCTAAACGAAAGTTTCGCTACTTATTTCGGCTTTGGTGTCGTTGCCCACGTCCACCCGGACTGGGGCATCTGGGACCGGTTCCTGCACACCCAGACCACCACGGCCATGGCTCGGGATGGACTGCAGGCCACCTTTCCCATTGAAATTCCCGGTGGTGGCAGTGTCGCCATCAATTCCAGCACGGCTCCCATTATCTACAGCAAAGGGGCCAGTATGCTCCGCATGATCGAAGGGTATATCGGCCGGGACTGTTATCGGCAGGGGGTGCGTACCTACCTGGCGCGCCACGCCTACGACTGTGCCGAAAGCCATCATCTGTGGGAAGCATTTGAAGATGCATCCGCCCTGCCGATAGCCGCCATGGTAAAAAACTGGATTCGTCAGCCCGGTTACCCCTTGGTTACGGCCAGGCGCAGTGGCACTTCTCTCACATTAGAGCAGCAGCGTTTCACCTACCTGCCCCATGACACCGACCAATCCTGGATAATTCCATTGACGATCCAGTCCTGGACGGCTTCCGGGGAAAACAGCGAACAAACCACGATTTTCCAGGATTCGAAGATGGTTATCGATCTGCCGGAAAACACGCTCGCCTATACGGTCAACGCCGGCCAGAGCGGATTCTACCGCACGTTCTATGATGACGAAAAAAACCTGACGGCCCTGGGCGACCTCATCCAAAACGGCAAGCTTCCCCACACGGACCGCTGGGGGCTGCAGAACGATCTCTTCGCACTGGTACGGGCCGGCCGCCTGCCCTTGGCAACATATATTGATTTTGCCGGTCACTATATTAGCGAAACCCGCTACCTGCCATTGGTCAGTACCACGGCTCACCTTCACCAGGCGTTCTGTATCGTCGCGCCGGCGGAACGAAAACGGGTTGCGGAATGCGGGCGGATACTGGCCGAACGGGTATTGCGCCGGATTGGAAAAACGCCCCGGGAAGGTGAGCCGCACAACCGTTCAGCACTGCGCAATCAACTCCTGTGGCAGTCCATCCTGTGGGGTGACAACGCTGCAGCGACGTTTGCCGGTAAGCAATTCGAACAAATGACACATGGTCATCATGTCCACCCCGACATCGCCGGAAGCATTATGAAAGCCGGGGCGCACCTGACCGGCCGGACAGCCCTGAACTGGTTTAAAAAACAGTTTGCCAGCTCTCCCAGCGAACACGAACGCATGAATATCCTGGCAGCCATGGGAACCTTCCGGCAGTGGGAACTGGTGGACGAAGCGCTCCGCTTCACCCTGGACAACGTGCCGCCCCGCAACCGTTTTATTCCCATAGCAGCAGCAGCCGGCAATACCGAAGCCGCTCCCTGCCTGTGGGAATGGTATCGGCAGCACATAGACCGGCTGGAGACCTTTCATCCACTCCTTTACGAGCGGGTAATCACATCCATCACCCCTTTGGGAGGCCTCGAACGTGAAGAAAAAGTGTATTCCTTTTTTCAGGAGTACCAGTCAACCCATCCCCAGGTGAAGGATGCCATCGACCTGGCCCTGGAAAATCTATCGATCAACGCCCGCATGCGCAGATGGAAGGCTGTAGGCGTTTAGACGGAAGGCTATTAGAAGCTATCTCAAAAAAGTTTTTTGAGATAGCTTCTAGGAAAGCATTAAAAAGGGCAGCCCGAAGGGCTACAAGAGACCTTAAACCCTACAACCTAAAAGGCTAAACAGCTGAAAAGGAAATTACATGAGCACCAGACTGATCAGCAACGCATTGATTATCGACGGCAGTGGTGATCCCCCCTTCAAGGGGCATGTACTGATGGACGGGGACCGTATCAAAGCCGTCGCGGCCGCCGCAACTGCGGAAGGAGCCGCGCTTTTAAAAACAGCGGTGGCGGTTGAAACCAGGGCCGACCACTTAGCCGTCGCCCCCGGCTTTATCGACTGTCACAGCCACTTCGACTGGGTGCTGCCCTTGCCGGACCACCAAAAATTTCTGTACCCCATGGTCGAACAGGGTATTACCACCGTGATTACCGGAAACTGCGGCTTTTCACCGGCACCGGTATCTGGTAAAAGGGGACAGCGCACCCCCGAATATTTCGATTTGCTTCTGGAACGGCCGTTCCCCCTGGACTGGGAGAGCATGGATGACTTTCTGGCACACCTGGATACGGAAAAGGGCCTGCTGTTCAATATGGCCCAGCAGGTCGGCCATGGAACGGTTCAACTGGCGGTGGAACCAGATGAAACCCGGAGCCCGGACAGTCAGCAGATGGCCCGCATGGTATCAATGATCAACGAATCCTTCGACAGCGGTGCCGCAGGCCTTTCCTTCGGGCTCATGTACCCGCCGGGCCTCTTTTCACCACGATCGGACCTGGTCGCGATGGCCCGGGCAACAGCCGAGCATGACCGGGTGCTCACGGTCCACACTCGGGCGCTCTCACGCTACTCGGGCGCCTATCCGATCATTCCGTTTGTCGGCAGACCGCACAACCTGAAAGCCCTGGATGAAATGCTGTCCATTGGTCTCGAAACCGGAGTAAAACTGCAGATATCCCATTTCATCTTCGTGGGCCGCAAAAGCTGGTCCACTGCCGGGCGAGCCCTTGAGATGATCGAGGCAGCTGCAGCCAAAGGCCTGGAAATCATGTGGGATGTCTATCCCCATTTTTGCGGTAACAGCTATCTGAATGTCTTTTTGCCCGCCTGGTTTCAGAAAAATCTGGACCAGAACATGCAAAGCCCGGCCGCAGTGCGCCGCCTTAAATTTGAAATCAGGCTGGCCCGGTTTCTGCTGGGTTTCGATATGGCGGATATCTGGATAATGGATGCCGGCTACAATGCCGGAACGCGATTCAACGGTATGAACCTGGTCGAAATCGCCAGACAGGAAAAGATAGACCCGGTGGATGCTATTCTTAAAATAATACGTGAAAGCGACAATTGTGCCCTGCAGTTGACCTACGGGTATACCGGCGACGACGGCCATGAAAATCTCATGGAAACCCTTATGGCCCACCCGCGCTGCCTGTTTGAAACGGACACGATCCTTAAATCGCGGGGGTTTGCCAATCCGGCTTCTTACGGTGCTTTTCCCAGAATCCTGGGAAGATACGCCCGGGACAGGGGCGCCCTTGATCTCGGTGGGGCAGTCAGCAAAATGAGCGGAAAGACAGCCCGCTGGATGGGGCTCCAAGAAAGAGGGGAAATACAACCGGGATTTTTCGCTGACCTGGTGCTGTTCGACCCGGACACCATTGCCGACAATACAACCGTCAGTGACACCGCCCGGCGTCCGTCCGGCATAGACAAGGTATTCATCAACGGCGACCTGGTGGTGGAAAACGGCATCTACAAGGACAATCTAAAAAGCGGAAGGGTGCTGCGCTGTTCGTGACCAGAATGATTTTCACGCTTTGTTCGGCCACGTTTCTGTGCCCTCGCATGACCCGGGAGTATCACATTTTTTTTGGATAGATAAACCTTCTTTTGGGTTATAGATCCGTTTTTTTATCTTCTCATCTGCTGCGAACAAAAATAAAATCGCCCCCCTCGTCACCGCAGCCGTGAACCGTTCCGTACTGGGGCACCTGATGGGTCATACTGTTGTTGATAACCGCTTGGCGAAATTGGGAAAAAAGTTCCTGGGCCGAAATATATTTTTGGGGATTGTCCGCCAGACGGCGCAGCATATACTGCGCGAACACGCTGTTGTCCGGAACCTCCGAGAGCGTTCCGCTGCTCATGGCTTTACGGCTCTTCAGCCGGTAGAGCTGCGATATGGCGGGTGTCACCTGATCAAAAGCGCTCCGGGTCCTGAAAATGCCGCCGCTGAAACAGGCATCGGCAATCAGCAGCGTATGGCGACTCTTGATACCCCCTAAAAAGTCGCGAACAACCGTGTTGGAAATCCAGGTGGAACGGTCATCTTTTCTGGCATCCCGGGCAAGCCAGTAGCCGATTTCCATCTCTGCGTCCCAAACGCCGTGTCCGGCGAAAAACACCAGCAGATTGTCCGTTTCTCCAATCGTCTTTGCGAGGCCGTAAAAAGCGTTTACCAGGCGGGAGCGTTTGGGATTGCGAAGGAAAAGCAACCGTTTGGGGTCAAACGAATAACTCTGGACAAGCATATGTTCCAGGTCGCGGGCATCCTTCAGCGGCTGCTGAAGGTCCATGATGCTGGAATCATCATAATCAGATACGGCAATGATAAGTGCAAAATAACGCTGCCCGGATGAATCGGGCATTTCTACGGCAACTGTTTCACTGGCAGCGCCGGCCAAAAACTCTGAAGACCGCACAATAATAATTTCTTTGGCAGCGGTGTTTCCTTTGCGGTCGACTGCCTCGATGCGCACGAGGTTCTCTCCGGGGTTAATCGCCACCCGGGTATTAAATTTGTTATCCTTTGTTAGCGGAATCGGCTCTCCGTTTATTTTTACACGCAGTATACCGCTTTCATCGATAACCATGCCGGACACAGCCACATCGTTTGACGGTACCGCCGTTTCGGCACCGACGACATGTACTCCTCTCGTCACGGATGGCTTTAACAAAACAATCTGGGGTGGCTTTGTGTCTTCCTCTTTCTTGCCGACTGCAGGGGTCGGGGCTGCCGGAACAGCAGATATTGGGGGGGCTGCTGGAACTGGGGCTTTCTGCTGCTGGAATTGCGCTATGATTTCAGTATCCGCCTCTTCCAGTTCCTTCCGACTATTCTTCTCAAGATAGTTATAATGAGTGGCGGCGCAGGGAATATCCGCCATCTGATAGCAAATTCTGGCCAGGTAAAGGCGCGCCAGGCTGTAATCCCATTTCAGTTTAACAGCCTCTTCAAAGGCTTGTCTGGCTAGCTGATTATCCCCCAGTTCAATGAAACTACGTCCCATCAGGTACCAGAGAATCGGGTTTTCGGCCTCCTTCTCCCGAGCTTTCTGGAATGATTTCATGGCATTCTGGTAGTCGTTGCGGAAAAAATATTTCTGCCCGTCGGAAAGGTCCGAAGCATCCGCTTTGTCAGCAAACCCGAAAACAGCACCACCGAAAAGAATCAGCAATACCATCGTCGCTACCCTTGCACAAATATTCATATGAAATATTGGGTTCATAAACGATACGTTACAGGGCAATGATTATGACTGCTCCTTCTGCGACAGCGCGTAACCAGCGACCTTTTGGCATTGGGTCTCCGCCACAATTGAAATCGGTCGAATTCATCGTCACAGAACAGGGCATCAATCCAGGACCTGAACACTCCAGTCGCCATTGAATCGCTGCACCTCGTTCTGATAGTCAATGGGATACAGATCATAGGTACCGAATCCCTGGGTTTCGGAAAAGGTACCTGTAAATTTTCCCCGGAATCTGGCAACACCATCCTGAACCTCGGCCTTTCCATAAAAATTAGCTTCGAACAGCCCGTCCTTGATTCTGCCCTCCAGCTGGCCGCTGAATCTCCCACCGCCAAAACTGCTGGAGTGCGTCAATGCCGCCTGGATTGTACCGGTGGCTCGCTGGATGTCTTCACTGCCGGATTCATCCCAGGAAATCAGCTGCATCTCCCCTTTAAGCATGTTGGATACGGTGCCCTGCCAGTTTTTTCGGGGACCGTCCGGAACGGTTTCGGCCGTCAGACAGCCTGCCAGAACCAAGGTTACCATTGCCATCCACAGCCAACGATATCTCATCGTTTCCTCCTGTTGTACGTCGTTTATCACCTGTTTTTTCGGATGCCAGTATTAGCGATCGCTGTCTACCTGGTGTCTATCCACAAACGACATCTTTTGGCCCGGAGCGGCGTTTTCACTCTTTTGAAATAATGGCGCAGCCAGTCACGGTTTGTTCAATATAGCTCGCTATACCTCCGGTTTCAAAATCGCTCAGGCCGTCTCCGAACCAAAATCTGCCATTTGTGGACGGACACTATCTAACCGACAGCGCTTTTCTGCGGATTCATGGGTTTTTGATAGTGTAATGCATTCTGGTTCCCCAGGTCAACACTCTTTCCTCCCTGTCTGTTCCGGCATCCGAATTTGCAGTTCCCGGTCTTGAGTGGTATACTTCCAAAAATAAACTAGTGTCCGTCCACAAACGGCATCTTTTGGCCCGGAGCTGCGTTTTCGCTCTTTTGCAATCCTCAACATAGCTCGCTATGCCTCCGGTTTCAAAATCGCTCAGGCCTTGCTCCAAACCAAAATCTACCGTTTGTGGACGGACACTTATGGCATCTTTTGGCCCG
>CAZKYZ010000203.1:0-7145 GCA_964557055.1 uncultured Desulfobacterales bacterium | reverse complement strand
GGAACCCTTTCTCCCAAAGAATTGGGAGAAGAATCAAAAGTTTTTACAGACACCGATCCGGAGGAGTAGATGGACTACAAAAAGACACTGAACCTGCCCACAACCAAATTTCCCATGAAGGCCAATCTGGTGAACCGGGAACCGGCCCAATTGACAAGTTGGGAAGAAATGAATCTATACGGCCGCCTGCGCGAATCTTCCCGCGGAAAAAAACAGTTTATTCTGCACGATGGCCCCCCGTATGCCAATGGGAATATCCATATGGGAACCGCGCTCAACAAGATTCTGAAAGATATTATCGTTCGTTCACGCCAGATGAAGGGTTTTGATGCCGTCTATGTCCCCGGCTGGGATTGCCATGGATTGCCCATCGAACATAATGTGGACAAGGAACTGGGAGCCAAGAAAAAAGAAATGTCCCAGGTGGCAGTTCGCAGAGAGTGCCGCCGATATGCTGAGAAATATATCGATATACAGCGCGGTGAATTCAAACGTCTCGGGGTAATGGGTGATTGGGAAAACCCGTACCTGACCATGAATTTCGAATATGAAGCCATTATCGCCAGAGAGTGCGGGAAATTTGCTTTAAACAAAAGCCTGTTTCGAAGCAAAAAGCCCATCTACTGGTGCTGCAGCTGCAATACGGCCCTGGCTGAGGCGGAAATCGAATATTATGATGCTGCTTCACCGTCTATATTCGTTCGATTTCTGCTGCTGGACAACCTCGACGAGCAGTTTCCCGCCCTGGCCGGAAAACCGGTATCTATTGCTATCTGGACGACGACTCCCTGGACCATCCCGGCCAACCTTGCCATAGCCCTTCACCCCGATTTTATATACGCGGCAGTGGAAACCGGGACTGGAGAAGTACTTATTCTGGCGCGGGAACTGGTGGAAAACTGCATGCAGGCTTTCGGTTTCAATGAATACAGGATTCTGGCGGAAATGAACGCTCAGGACCTTGAGAAACGCAACTGCAGGCATCCTTTTTACAACCGGGATTCTCTGATCATCCTGGGAAATCACGTTACCCTGGAGGCCGGTACGGGATGTGTTCACACAGCACCGGGGCACGGCCGCGAAGACCATGAAGTCGGACTGGAATACGGGATCGATGCCTATTCTCCGGTAGACGACAACGGGCGATTCACTGAAGAAGTGGATTTTTTCAGCGGTCAATTTGTTTTTGATGCCAACGACGACATTATTGCCCGGCTGGACGAAGATGGCAGGCTCCTGGCCCAGGAACGGATCAGGCATTCTTATCCCCACTGCTGGAGATGTAAGCAGCCGGTCATTTTTCGGGCGACGCCTCAATGGTTTATTTCCATGGATAAAACCGGACTCCGCCAAACGGCGCTGAAAGAGATCGATAAGGTCCAGTGGGTGCCCCACTGGGGCCGGGAAAGAATCGCCGGCATGATTGAAAACCGGCCGGACTGGTGCGTGTCCCGCCAGCGTTCCTGGGGTGTTCCGATTACCATGTTTTTTTGCAGCGAGTGCAACAGTCTGCATATAGACGAACAAGTGGTGGAACATGTGTTTACACTTTTCAAGGAGCACGGCGCGGACATCTGGTTTGAAAAAGAAGCCCGCGAACTGCTCCCTGAAAACAGTACCTGTGCCGACTGCGGAAGCCGGTCTTTCTACAAGGAGACCGACATCCTCGATGTCTGGTTTGACTCGGGCGTCAGCCATGCCGCCGTTCTGGAACAGAGGCCGGAGTTGACCTGGCCGGCCGACCTGTACCTAGAGGGAAGCGACCAGCACCGGGGATGGTTTCACAGCTCTCTATTGACAGCTGTGGGCACCCGCGGGAAAGCGCCTTACCGTTCTGTGCTGACCCACGGATTTGTCGTTGATGCCGCTGGAAAAAAGATGTCGAAGTCCATCGGCAACATTGTGGCTCCCAAAGAGGTCATCCAGAAATACGGGGCGGAGATACTGAGGTTGTGGGTATCAGCGGCCGATTATCGGGACGATATTCGCATTTCCGAGAATATTTTACAGCAATTGAGCGATGCCTATCGGCGGATTCGGAATACCTGCCGGTTCATTCTCGGCAATATCAGCGATTTCAATCCGGACACCGATGCTGTGAATTATACGGACATGCTCGATATCGACCGCTATGCACTCCATTCCATCCAGAGCCTGTTGGCAAGAACGCTGAGGGCCTATGAAACCTACGATTTTCATGTTATCTATCATGCCCTGCACAACTTTTGCGCGGTGGACCTGTCGGCCTTTTACCTGGACATACTCAAGGACCGGCTGTACACCTCTCCGGCAGCTTCACATGAACGGCGCAGCGCACAGACGGTACTGTTCCATCTCCTGGACACCTTGGTACGGATTATGGCTCCGGTTCTATCGTTTACTGCCGAAGAAGTCTGGAAATTCATGCCCGTATACGAAGGCAAAGAGGAGAGCGTTCACCTGGCGGCTTTTCCGGAGATCAAGCGGGCCTGGCAGGACGATACACTGGCCGCCACCTGGAACATCATCAAATCTGTTCGGGGGGAGGTGACCAAGGCGATCGAAGTTGCCAGAGTGAATAAACTTGTCGGGCACTCTCTGGATGCAGCGATCACCATTTCCGCGGGTGCGGACATCTTTCAAAAAATATCCGGGTACAGTGATGACCTGCGGTTTATCTTCATCGTATCATCAGCCGCAATCGTCCAGGAGAAAACACCGGCAGGCGCCTGGAACAGCGAGGAAATCGAAGGATTATCGGTTCTGGTAGCAGCTGCATCCGGCGGCAAGTGCCCCCGTTGCTGGATCCATGATCCCGGGGTTGTGGAAGGGGAGGACGGTGCCGTATGTGACCGCTGCCGTGCAGCACTGGCGGTCATCGATCCCCTGAGCTGAACGGGTGCTCTTTTGGGAATGGTTAAAAATCGCTCAAGTCAGGGAACCGGGAGCCAATGGATAAAAAATATATACGCCTGATATGGATCGCAGGAATCGTGGTGGGGCTGGATCAGCTTTCCAAAGCCATTGTGATGAAAACAATGGCCCTGTACCAGACCACCGCGGTGATTCCAGGGTTCTTCAGCTTCACCCATATCCATAATCCCGGCGGTGCTTTCGGCTTCATGGCGAACCAGAACGCCACCGTCCGGGTGATGCTTTTTATTGTAGCCGCCCTGGTCGCCCTCGGCCTCATTTTCTATTTTTATTGCAACACCCCTGACACGCTTCCTGTCCTTTCCATTGGCCTGGCCCTCATATTCGGCGGTGCCATCGGCAATCTCATCGACCGGATACGGTTTGGCATGGTTGTCGATTTTTTCGATGTCTATATCGGGGACATGCACTGGCCTGCATTCAACGTGGCCGACAGTGCGGTTTCCATCGGTATGACCATTTTTATTTTTCATATTCTGTTTAAGAAAATTCCCGCTTAACAAACGGAGATCTGTGGTTATGCCGGAATTCGGGCACAACGAGCTATCAGACCAACTCAGCCGGATTGTCGGACGCTCCGGCACCGGTGAATTGCCGGCCGCTTACATTATTTTCGGGGAGGAAATGCTGTGCAAACAGATGTTTTCCAGGATTCTGGACACATTGTTGCCGGAACCCGACCGTATGCTGAAACACGAACCGTTTGACGGGGCCGATTCCTCTCTGTTTGATGTTCTTGAAAGGGTCAACACATATTCACTGATGTCTACCGCCAAGGTTGTCTCCCTGAAAGATGCAAGACTTTTCGACGCCTCCCAGGACCCCAAACGGTTTGCGGCAGAAGCGGCTGCCGCTTTTGACCAGCAGAAAATGAAAAAGGCGGCCGGGCAGTTTCTCCGGTTTCTGGCTGCTTCCGGGATCCCCCTGGAAGATGCCCGCAGTGATGATTACGCCGCAGAGACAAAACCACTCCGGGATGGCAGAGACGATTCCGGCCGTATTGTGGAACTGGTTGATTACTGTAAAACCAACGATATGAAGGTCAAGCCGGTACGGGATGAGGGTGCTGTATTTTTAAAGGCGTTGAAAAAGGGATTTCCGAAGGGGCACTATCTGCTGATTACCACAGATGTAATGGACCGCCGAAAAAAAATCTATAAGGAATTAAAGGAGGTCTCCGTTGTGGTCAACTGTGCGGTTCCCCGGGGAGACAGACAGGCGGATCGCAGTGAACAGGAAAAAGTGATCGGCCGGAGCATCCGGCCGGCCCTCGATCAATCTGGAAAAACCCTCGACGGGGCCGCTTTCCGGCTTATGTTCGAACTGATCGGGTTTGATCTCAGAACGTTTGTCAGCAGTGTCGAGAAGCTGATTTCCTACAGCGGCAAAAAAGAACGGATTGGCGTGTCTGATGTACGGGCCCTTTTACAGAAAACCCGGCAGGACCCTATATACGCACTCAGCAACGCAGTCGCCGAAAGGCGGGCGGACAGGGCCCTGTTCTTTATCGACTCTTTGCTGGCGGAGAAGGGCAATCACCCCTTGATGATTCTGGCGGTACTGGTCAACCAGGTCAGAAAGCTGCTTTTGGTCAAGGGATTCTTGGAAAGTGAGGACGGCCGGAGCTGGCACACCGGCATAAGTTTCGACCGGTTCAAGACGGATGTTTTTCCGGCTGTCAAAGGCCACGATGAAAAACTGCAAAAGATGCTTTCCGTGTGGCAGGAAGGGATACACCTTCCCGAAGGCAAAACCGGGGGCAGGAGCAAAAAAGTTGCCACGGATGTGGGGCTGGTGCGCGGGAGCGGCAGCCCGTATCCGGTTTATCAGCAGTTCATCCGGGCGGCGAATTATTCCCGCCGGGAATTGCGGGCGGCTTTGGCGCACCTGGCGGAGGTGGATTATATGATGAAATCGAGCAGCCGTAATCCGAGGATTTTACTGGAAAGGGCTGTCATCAGCATCCTGTCGGATGGACAGGTGTGAGACCGGGGATATGTAGACCCTGATTGTTGCGGCATTGGGGTTTTAGGAGGTATGACCAATGGGTTTTGTAAGACGACAGGAAGAACGGTTTGCCGCGAAGGTGCTTGCCTGGCAATACCAGCGCATGGGCGTAGCGCTGCCGCCGCCCGAGGAAGTCCGCCAAAAAGCGGAAGGAATTGTAGATGACGCCCACCGAATTGCCAGAGAGCGAGGCAGCAATGTTTTGTCGATCGTGAAGGAGCTGATCACCGATATTCGCAAATAGGGGACCGTTTCCCTTGAAAAAGACCCGTCGCTGTGATAGGGGTGCAGAACTATCCGAACGTTGTCTGATCGGCTGAGCAATTCCAAACATCTCAACAATTGAAAAAGGAGGATGATATGCGCAAAAGTATATGGCTCGTTTTTTCACTGGTTATGATCGCCCTGATCCTGTCACCGTCTGTGTGGGCAGCGGACGAAATCAAAATCGGATTCAACATCCCCCTGACGGGAGACAATCCGGATGTCGGCGCGTCTTCTAAAAATGCGGCCGAGATGTATTTACAAAAGAATCCTTCCATCGATGTAGGCGGAAAATCCTATGCGCTCAAGTTTTTTTACGATGACAACGAGTACAAGGCCGAGTCTGCCGTCAAGGTCAGCACCAAGCTGATCACGGAAGAGGGTGTGCTGGGTATTATCGGACCACAGTCGTCCAGTCAGGCGGTTCCCGCCGGCGAAGTGGCCAATAATTACGCCACCCCCATGATTAGCCCCTGGTCCACCAACCCCAACACCACCCTGGACCGTCCCTATGTTTTCCGCGGGTGCTTTCTCGACCCCTTTCAGGGGCCGGTTGCCGCCAATTTCGCCACGGATGAGCTGGGTGCCAAAAAAGCGGCCGTGCTGTACGATATTGCCGCCGATTACCCCAAGGGACTGGCGGAATTTTTTAAAGAAGCCTTTGAAGGCCTGCACGGACCCGGTTCGGTTGTGGCTTTTGAATCCTTCACCACCGGAGACAAGGATTTTTCCGCGCAGATGACCAACATCATGGCGAGCGGTGCCGACGTCCTCTTCGTACCCCAGTATTATTCGGAAGTGCCGCTGATCGTTCGCGCCGCCAAAGAAATGGGATGGGAAAAACCCATCCTCGGATCCGATTCCTGGGGCGGTGGCGACCTGATGGGACTCTGCGGCGATGACTGCAAGGGCTACTATTTCTCCACCCATTACGCAGCAGCCGGTGCCACGGGAGAGACCAAGGCATTTATCGACGAATACAAAGCCGCTTATGGGAAAACACCCGACGATGTGGCCGCTCTCACCTGGGACTCGCTGGGGCTGATGGTTCAGGCCATTAAGGACACCGGCGGGCTTTCCGGAGACCTAAAAGCGGACCGCACCAAGGTCAAAGACGCCCTGGCGGCAGTCAGCGACTATCCTGGAATCACCGGCGGAATGACGTTCACCCCGGATGGCGATCCCAAAAAATGTGCTGTTGTCGTTAAGATTAACGAAGCAGGAGAGTTTGCTTTTCATAAATCCGTATGCCCGTAGCAACAGATCGTAAGCATTTTTCATAACGCAATCCGTCCGCCGGGAATTTTCCGGCGGACGGGGAAACCGAGGGGGATCTTGGCCGTTTTTTGATCCCTCTCCCTTTTGACGGGAGAGCTCCGCATGACTTTTACCTTTATCATGCAGAACCTCATCAATGCCCTGCAGTGGGGTAGCTTCTATGCGCTCATCGCACTGGGCTACTCCATGGTCTACAGCATTTTGATGTTGTTCAACTTTGCCCACGGAGACATCTTCATGGTGGGGGCCTATATCGGCCTGGGGGTGGCCACCGGCCTGCTGTATCTGTTCGGCAGCGGAGCTGCCGCCATACTGCCGGGTTGGCTCATCCTGGTACTGACCATCCTGATTTCCATGTTTCTGACAGCGTTTGTCGGTATTATCGTCGAACGTGTCGGCTACCGGCCGCTGCGGGAGGCACCGAGGGCTTCGGCTGCCATTACCGGACTGATGATCGGTATTATTCTGGAGACATCCAATATTCTGTTTCTGGGCGGTTCGCGCCTGAAATTTCCCCAGTTGATCGAGTCCACCACTTACAACATCGGCGGCGTTTTCGTAACCAACAAGAAAATTATGATCGTGCTCGTATCGATGGGTCTCATGCTGGCGCTGCACCAGTTCGTTACCCGCACCAAATGGGGCATGGCCATGCGGGCGATGGCCTTTGACTACGTCGTCGT
>CAZKYZ010000202.1:0-7146 GCA_964557055.1 uncultured Desulfobacterales bacterium | reverse complement strand
AACATGGGATATGGTTTTTTCACGATCCTTCACCAATTCCATGGGTATGGACCAATGAACAGTAATGGGTCATTTCTACCAGCCGAACGGCAGCAGCGAATCCTCGAAATCCTGAGAGACGAGTACACCATCCGCGGGTCCCTGTTGAGCGAGATGCTTAACGTTTCCGAGATGACCATCCGCCGTGACCTGGATACCCTCGAGGAAAAGGGATTGGTCGAACGGACCCACGGCGGGGCGGTGTTCCGTCAGGAACGCGTGGCCGGAAAATTCCAGTACCAGAACAGCATGCGGGAAAACCTCGAAGAAAAACGGCAGATCGCCTGCCGCGCCGCGGCCCTGATCGAACCTCACGACACCATTTTTATCGGAGAAGGCACCACGGCAGCCCAGGTAGCGGGCCATGTCCCCCCGGACATGCCTTTTACCATCGTTACCAACAACATGGGCATCGCCGCCGAAATCAAAAGCAGCGCTGTCGAACTGATCGTGCTGGGAGGCGTCTACAATGCAGCCACCCATTCCCTGTCCGGCCCTCTGACAGTGGAAATGATACGTCAGATAAATGCCAACAAGGTTTTTCTGGGCGCCGACGGTCTCAGCCTGCGGGCCGGTCTTACAACTCCCAACCTGGACATCGCCGTCATCGAACGCCAGATGATACGGCAAACCCGCGGACAGGTCATCGTCATGGCGGATCATCCCAAATTCGGCCTCATCGCCGAAATGGCCGTTGTACCCATTCAGCAGATCGATATTCTCATCACCAATCGCAAAGTCCCTGAGGATTTTAAAAATGATCTTGCCAAAATCGGCGTACAGGTGATCGTCACCTGAAACCACCGTGACCGTAAACAGCTATGACCCTGAAACGCCATAAAGAGATAACGGCAACCAACATTTTCAAACAGGAGCTACCTAAAAAAATGATCGATCAAGCGCGAGTTGTTGTCATCGGAGGAGGCATCACCGGCTGCAGCGTCCTCTACCACCTTGCAAAGGCCGGCTGGACGGACTGCGTCCTGGTGGAAAAAGGTGAACTGACCAGCGGCGCCACCTGCCAGGCGGCAGGCATGCTGACCCAGTTCAATACTTCCGCCACTATTATGCGCATGCGTAAATACAGTGTATCGCTCTACAAGGAGCTGGGGGCTTACGGGGAAGTCGGCAGTGTCAACATCGCTTCCTCGCCTGAAATGCTCAAGACCCTCCAGCGCAATGTCAGCCGGGCCAAAGGCATCGGCCTGGATGTGGGTATTATATCGCCTGACGAAACGCTGAAACTGCTGCCCTGGGCCAGCCCCGACAACATCTACGGTGCGGTTTCCATTCCGGGAGACGGCCACATCGACCCCCACGAAACCACCTATTCGGTAGCCAAGGCGGCCCGCGACCTGGGTGCGACTATCCTCACCCATACCCGCGTGACCGCCATCCGGCTGGACAGCAGCGGCAACATTGCCGGTGTCGCCACCGACAAGGGCGATATCACCTGCGACATCGTGGTCAATGCCGCCGGTATCTGGACCTCCCAGGTAGCGGCCATGGCAGGGGTCAAGGTTCCCTGCACACCGGTCATTCATCAACACATCGCAATGGAACCGGTGGCGGGAAACGAAATACCCATGGACAGCCCCACTTTCCGTGACTACCAGTACCTGGTCTACGGACGCCCCGAGGGGGGCAGTTACCTTGTGGGAGGCTGGGAGACGAACCCGGAAGTATGCTGGATCGACGGGGTTCCCTGGGAACACGAATCATCCGAGGTGCCCAGCGATCTTGACCGTTTCGCCCCCATGCTGGAAGACACCATGGGACGGTTTCCCTTCCTGGCCGAGGCGGGCATTATCCGCCTGGTAGCCCACCCGGATGCCTTTACGCCGGATGCCGGACCGCTTCTGGGTCCATGGCCCGGCGTTAGAGGTCTCTGGTTCGCGGCAGCCTCCTCCATGCAGGGATTCGGAGGCGGAGGCGGCATGGGCAAATGCATCGCCGAGTGGATCACGGCCGGTGAAACCGAATGGGACATCTTCGCATACCGGCCATGGCGCTTCGGCCCCAACTACCTGGACCCCCATTACGCAGCAGAATGCGCCCGCGAGTGTTACAAATACTACTACCGCACCTACTACCCCCACGATGAAGATACAGCCATGCGGCCCCGTCGCATCAGCGCGCTCCACCATCGCATGCAGGATCTCAACGCTGTGTTCGGCAAGAAAAATGGCTGGGAGCGGGTCAACTACTTCGAGACCGACAGGTCGTGGCGGCGGGCCGGTGAAGACCAGCGGGAGTGGGGCGGCTGGACCCGGCCGACGTTTTTCGAAGCTGTTGCCGGCGAGGTGGCGGCGGTCCGCAACCGGGCAGGCATCTTCGATATGAGCTCCTTCGGCAAGATCGCACTCACCGGACCCGGTGCCCTTCCGCTGCTCCAGCGGGTCACCGACAACGATGTGGACCGGCCCGCGGGTAGCGTGATCTATTCCCAGTTTTTGAACCCCCAGGGCGGCATCGTTGGCGATGTCATGGTTACCCGCCTCAGTGAAAAAAGCTTCCGCATCGTTACGGGGTCAGGATTCATCGACGGTGATCTGGGGTGGCTGCGCCTCCATATGCACGCCGATGACCCGGCCGTGGAAATCCGGAACGTCACCGATTCCTACAGCGTAATCGGCCTGTGGGGTCCTGAAGCACGCACGGTGTTTTCATCCGTTACCGATCATGACCTGTCCAACGCGGCTTTTCCCTATATGACCGCCCAGTCGTTCGTTATCGACGGCATTACCGTCCTGGCACAACGGGTGACCTATGTGGGCGAACTGGGCTGGGAAATATACGTCCCCGTCGACCGGGCGGTTTTTTTATGGGACCGTCTCTGGGAAACCGGGCGGAAGGTCGACATGCGGGCCTGCGGCTATAAAGCCATTGATTCCCTGCGCCTGGAAAAAGGGTACCTGGCACTTACCAGCGACATCACCGCTTCGGAAACCCCCTACGAAGCAGGAATCGGGTTCTGTGTAAAGATGAACGACAACAACCCGTTTGTCGGTAAAGAAGCCCTCAGAGAAGCCCGTGAAAAAGGTTTTTCACAGAAAATGTGCACGCTATCTATCGGTGATGAAAAGGATCTGACCATTTACGGAGGGGAAGCGGTTGCCTGCCGGGGCAAAGTCGCATCACGGCTACGCAGCGCCGGCTTCGGCCACCATGTAAAGAGAAACATCGGTCTGGCCTATCTGCCGCTTGAGCTGGCGGTTGCGGGAACCGACCTGGAAGTCGACGTGTTCGGGCAAAATGTCCCAGCCCGGGTAGTTGACAGCATCCTTTACGATCCGGACGGATCAGCGATCCGTAAATAGGGGAAAATACAATCAGCGAACACCTCGTTTCCAGCGGGGAGCAGACGAAAAAAGGAACCGTAAAAATGAATGTCTATGTATGCGTAAAACACGTCCCTGACACAGCCGCCAATATCAAGGTGGTCGGGACAGCCGGTTTCGATGAAACCGTCAAATTTGTTGTCAGCCCCTACGACGAATATGCCGTGGAAGAAGCCATCGCCACCGTTAAAAAAGAGGGTGGCGAAGTGATTGTGGTAACAATGGGCAAAGCCGCAGCGGCCAACGCCATCCGCAGCGCCCTGGCCGTGGGCGCCGACCGCGGCATTCTGGTAAAAACCGACGAGCCGTTTGTGGACAGCGCCGTGACCGCCGGGGCACTGGCCGCAGCTATCCTGCAGGACGGCACTCCCGACCTGGTCTTCACCGGCAAGCAGTCGGTGGACAGCGAGGGAATGCAGACTCACTACCGCCTGGCAGCCGCGCTCGGCATGCCTGTTGCCACGGAAGTCGTCGCCTTTTCTATGGCCGACGGCAAGGCCGTGGTGGAATGCGAAGCCGGCGGTGGCGACCGCGAAGTTGTGGAACTTAGCACCCCCTGTGTCATCGGGGCTTCCAAAGGCCTCAACGAACCCCGTTACCCCAAGCTGCCCGACATCCTCAAAGCCAAAAAGAAACCCATCAAGGAGGTGACTTTGGCGGATCTGGGCATCGATCCTGCCGATCAGCAGACCACCGTCGTCCGTTTGGAAGCGGTACCCGAAAGGGGAGCTGCCACTATGCTCTCCGGCAGTGTCCGCGATATGGTGACGGAACTGGTTGGCCGGCTTAAAGAAGACAAGGTGCTGAACGCATAACCGAAAGGCATCCAGCCCCGCATGGACGATACGTGCCATGTGCTTACCAACGAAAATTGCCGATTTCCCGCCATCGACGGGAAAGGAGGAAGCATGTCAAATATTGGAGTCATCATCGAAACGGCAGGCGGCGCCGTCAAGCCCGCCAACTTCGGCGTCATCACGGCTGCCAGGGCCGGTGGCGTCAACACCGTTTTTGCCCTGGTTCTGGATGATGCCGCCGCCGTGGCCGAAGATGTTCAGGCCTATGGCACCGGGAAAGTGGTCACCATCAATGCCGATGTCGACCTGACGACCAACCCTGAAGCCCGGGCGGCTGCCGTCGTGGACGCCGTAAAGGCCTTTTCCCTGGAGGGTCTTCTGGGTCTGAGCAGTCCCCTGGGCCGCGATATCCTGGCCCGTGCAGCAGTCCTCCTGGATGCGCCTTTAGTCCTGGATGCTGTGGCTGTCGATCTGGGTGAAAAGGTTGCCACCAAATCCCACTTCTCGGGCAAAACCATTGCCCGTATAAAAGTTGCGGGAGGCTGTTTTATCTGCGGCCTGCGGCCCAACGCCATCAAGGCGGCGGCGGACGTGGTTACCGCCGAGACCATCACTCACAGCACCGCAATCGACAACCCGGGACGGATCCGGATTCTCGAAATTAAAAAAGCCGCCTCAAGAGCCCTCGACCTGGCAGAGGCCAATATCATCATCACCGGCGGGCGCCCCCTGGACTCAGCCGAAAATTTCAAGATCCTAGAAGAATGCGCAGCGGTAATGGGTGCTGCCGTGGGAGCCTCCCGGGCGGCGGTTGATGCCGGCTTTGCCCCCCACAGCATTCAGGTGGGGCAAACCGGCAAAACCGTCAGCCCCAAATTGTATATCGGCTGCGGGCTGTCCGGATCGGTGCAGCACTTTGCCGGAATGAAAACGTCCGGGATCATCGTGGGCATCAACACCGATAAAGACGCCCCCATTTTCGGAAAATGCGACTACGGCATTGTCGGCGACCTGTTCGAGGTTGTTCCGGTTCTAACCGAGGTTCTCAAAGCATAACGCCCGTTATGGAGATATCCAGTGGAAACCGAGTTCACCATTAAATCTGTGGTAATGGCCGTATTGCTCATGGGCGCCTTCGGTCTCTTTTTTGTGCGGATTCACCGTCTCGTAGCCATCATGAAAGCGGTAAAAGGCCGAACGGACGTAAAGGCGGACCGCCTGGCGACGCGCCTGCGGGTGCTGGTCAGCGATGTAATCGGCCAGACCAACGTCCGGCGCAAACTGTGGCCCGGGATCGCTCACACCTTGATTTTCTTCGGTTTTCTGGCGGTACAACCCCATTCCCTGGAACTGATGATCCGCGGAGTCTTCCCTGGATTTGACATCAGCCACCTGGCGCCCGTACTTTACGGCAGTTACCTCTATGTCACCGATATTCTGGCTTTCTTCGTGCTGGTCGGACTGGGCTACGCCCTTTATCGCCGCCTGCTGGAGCGCCCCGGCTACCTGGCAAACGGTCTGGACGCCAAACTGATCATCCTCTTCACCGCGGTCATCATCCTCTCCTTTCATTTTATCAACGCCCTGCAGTCGCTCCTGCCGGTACCTGTGGACGGATTCGACTATGCCGCCTGCTTCCCGGTGTCCACCGGTTTTGTGACCTTTTTCAGCCTGGGCGGACTCTCTATTTCCCAGGTGAGTACAGGCTATGAAATCGCCTACTGGATCCACATGCTCACGATCCTCGGCTTTCTGGTCTACATCCCTGGATCCAAACACCTGCACCTGCTGGCGGCAGTACCCAACGTATTTTTGAAACCGCTGGAAAGAGAAAAGAAAATGATCACCACCGATATCGAGGACGAGGAAGCGGAAAGCTTCGGCCTGGGCTCGGTGGCGGATCTTCACTGGAAAAATGTTCTCGACCTATACGCCTGCACCGAATGCGGCCGCTGCCAGGAGCAGTGCCCGGCAGATGCCACCGGCAAGCCGCTATCCCCGCGCAGGCTCGTCAGCGACTTCAAACACGATCTTTTCGACCAGGCCGAACCGCTGCTGGCGGGTGACTCTTCCGCCGTCAAACCCATTGTCCGCGACGGTTCACCGGTCAGTGGCAACGTATTATGGTCCTGCACCACCTGCCGGGCCTGCGAGGATATCTGCCCCGTCAACATTCAGCACCTGGATCTCATCCTGGAAACCCGAAAAAATCAGGTTCTCATGGAAGCGGCCTTTCCGCCGGAAATGCAGGAAACCTTCACCAACTTGGAAAACCAGTCCAATCCATGGGGGTTCTCTGCGGATACCCGTGCCGACTGGTGCCATGATCTGGACGTTCCCCTCATGACGGACCACCCGGAAGCGGAGGTACTCTATTTTGTCGGCTGTGCGGGTTCCTTCGACGACCGCGGCAAAAAAATTGCTCGCGCCATGGCGCAGGTTCTCAAAAAAGCAGGTGTCGATTTTGCCATCCTGGGCCCTGAAGAAGGGTGCAACGGCGACGTGGCACGGCGGGCAGGCAATGAATATCTGGCGCAGATGCTGATCCAATCAAACGTTGAATTGCTCAACGGCTACAAGCCCAAAAAAATCCTGGCCGGTTGTCCACACTGCTTCAACATGCTCAAAAACGAATATCCCGTTTTCGGGGCCGCCTTTCCGGTGGTTCACCACAGCGAATATCTGCTCGATCTGCTGCGGCAGGGGCGACTTACCACCAGCAACAACGGTTTGGGAAAGCTGACGTTTCATGATTCCTGTTACCTGGGCCGCTGGAACGGCATCTTCGATGCCCCCGGGGAACTGCTGGCAGCACTGAACAACGGGGATGCCCCAGTGATGCCGGAACGTCACGGCGACAAGGGCTTTTGCTGCGGAGCCGGCGGGGCGCGCATGTTCATGGAAGAAACCATCGGAGAGCGCATCAATATTAACAGGGCCAGAGAGCTTATGGCCACCGGCGCCGACAC
>CAZKYZ010000201.1:2073-7174 GCA_964557055.1 uncultured Desulfobacterales bacterium | reverse complement strand
AATGCCCAGCAACTCCGAAGCAGATCAGGCAATCAAGGCTTTGAACGGCAACCGCATAGACGGTAATCACATTAAAGTTAGACCCGCGGATTCGGGCGCGAAACGAAAGCCCAAAAAAACCTTTCGCAGAAGGGAATATTGAAACAGCAATCATCCTGATTGAACAGGAAGACTCATGGTTTGAATATTACTGCATTTTCATTTCACCCCACCCCCTATTCAAACCCGGGCCATTCCAATCGCCACGCAGTACTGCGATTGAATTGGATTGGCCCGGACCCGACTTTCCCAGCTACCCGTCTTTCATAAAAAGCGCCTTCTCGTATTTCCGGCTTGCCGAAAACGGGTGTGACCTTCCGGATTTGACTTTTATTGATTCACGATGATAAACAGGCAATCGGTGCTGTCGACGTTTCGTTTCAGTATTACGCAACCCGGTCAATTGGGTGTCCGTTACAGGCTATCAATCCAATGAGAACCCTTCTGGTCAGTCCATCCTCCAACGCCAGTTTCTGGTCCTTTCCCGAGGCGTGTCGCCTCACGGGAAAAAAGACTCCCTCCATTCCGCTGGGGTTGATAACGGTGGCTGCCCTGCTGCCGGGCACCTGGTCCTTGCGTCTTGTCGACCTTGCAACAGGGGAAATAACCGCGGACGATTGGCGCTGGGCCGAAGTAATCATGCTCACCGGCATGCTGGTCCATCGACCGGTGGTTTTGAAGATAATCGCGGCGGCCAAAACCCGCGGCAAAATGGTGGTGGCAGGCGGGCCTTACGCCAGTTCGGTGCCGCATGATCTACTCGCGAAAGGCGCTGATATCGTCATGCGGGGAGAGGCCGAAAACCAGATTCCGGCCTTGCTTTCGGCTGTGGCCGATGGCGCCACCGGTCGAATCCTCGAAACGACCGAAAAACCATCCCTGTCCACCAGTCCCATTCCGCGTTTCGACCTGCTGAATCGCACGGTGTATCTGCACCCCATGGTACAGACCTCCCGTGGATGCCCATTTGCCTGTGAATTCTGTGACATAACCCACCACTACGGAAGAAAAATGCGTCACAAGCATCCTTCCCAGGTCATCGCCGAACTGGAAACACTGCGTGACCTTGGCTGGCGGGGTCATCTTTTTGTAGCCGATGACAATTTTATCGGCAATCGACCAAGGGCCGTGGCTTTGTTAAAAGCGATAACCGAGTGGCGTCAGCGCTGCGGCAGCCCCTTTGCTTTTGCTACTCAGGCATCCATCGACCTCGGGAGGGACCCGGATCTGATTGATCGCATGACCGCAGCCAACTTCGGAGAGGTCTTTATCGGTGTCGAATCACCGGATAAAGCAGCACTGGAAACCGCTCATAAGTACCAGAACCTGAAGAACCCCATCACGCAGTCGATCGAAACGATCAAAAAAAACGGCCTTATGGTAGTCGGAAGCTTTATTGTCGGCATGGACAACGAACAAACAGGGGTTGGAGACCGCATCTGTGAACTGGTAGAGAATACGGATATCCCCTTTGCCATGATCAACCTGATGGGGGCGCCTCCGCAAACCCGGTTCTGGCATCGCCTGAAAAATGAAGGGCGCTTGCTGGAAACGTTGGACTGCTACCAGGCTGCTGACGATCTGCGCATGAATTTCATACCGACCCGGCCGATTGAGGATATCCAGCGCGAATATGCAGGGGTATGGTCCCATCTTTACAGTCGCGAGCGATACCTGAAGCGCTGCTTCGACTACTTTATGGCCATGCGCCCGACCCGCAGGGCACAGGCCCAAAAAAGCGGAGTGAAACCACCGGCCTGTCCAAAATTGAAAGACCCGCGCAATCCCGAAGAAAAGATTCGTGACTTGTTCATCATGATTCGCGTCATCTTTAACGATGGAATAATCCAGGCCTCCCGACGCCAATACTGGAAGCAGATGTACCGCATGATTCGCCACAACCCCAGTCGGCTGTTCTGGTATCTGGGTACCACCGTGCGCGCTGATGACATGTTGACAATAAGAAGGCGCGTCCTCAGTGCCGGCCCAACCGAGCCCGGCCGTTGACGGCAGCCGGCACCGCTATTTTCGATACGCCCGACGGAGTAATGCGGGGATCAGAAAAAATCCGCCAAAAAAGCGAAAAAACCGCGTACGAAGTTACTGAACCCTTGTAATGACAACAGCGACAATTAAGGTCGTGATACCGATATAGAACGGATAGCGGAATTTGGTTTTGTTGAGCTTCATTTTGAGACCTTTCCGGTATTCAAATTATTCAGCGAAAACCTCGTCTGGTTAACGTGAACCTGGCACTCCGACAGTCTTGGGAACAGGCAATAACGGTTTGTACAGAAAGATCGATATCAACCCGGCCAGGTACATGATCAACCCGAACAGCCCGGACGTTACGAACATGGAACTGTAGAAATCTCCCATGCTATCCTGGAGCAGCAAGGCAATCGTCATGGCCAGTGCGCTGTTGCGCAAACCGGTCTCGAGTGAAATCGCCCGGGTCTGGTAATTGTCAATCCGAAACAGCTTGGAAAAAAAGATTCCGAAAAGCATACCCAGCATGGTCAGGGAAAAAATGGTCCCATAAAATTTAACGCCATAGCGGTCGGTATCGGCAAAAGCATCCAGATTGCTCAATACACCGGCAACGATCAGAATCAGCAGGGCGATAATCCCGAGTGCTGAAAAAAACGGGGTGGCTTTTTCCGCGAAGGCCTGCCATTTACCCCGGACCAGCATACCGACAATCAGGGGTATAATTACGAGTATTAGAATCGTCTGGACAACCACCTTTACCGGAATGGTGATCTCCGGCATATCGGCGCAGTACAGCGCCAGCAGAAGCGGTGTGAAAGCAATAGACATGACCGTGGAAAAAGAGGTCAGCGAAATGGAAAGCGCCAGATCGCCTTTGGCGTAATACGTCATCAGGTTTGACGTGACTCCGCCGGGAATCGCCGTAATCAGGATCATTCCGACAAAGATAAACGGATACTGCTCATAAAAGCCCAGCAGCCGCCCCAGGCACATGGCCAGGAAAGGCATGAGCCCGAACTGCAGTATCTCCCCGAGAATGATGCCGCGCGGTTTTTTAAAAACCAGCGCAAAATTATGGAAGGTCAATGTCATGCCCATTCCGACCATCACAAAAAACAGCATCAGGATGATACAAAGCTTGAATATGCGGTCAAGCTGCACCTGCTCCGGCCTGGCCGTGAGTTTGACGAATGGATAGGCTTCACCGTCAACCGTCGCGCGCCTGGTCTTCACTTTAAAAATCATTTTATTCCCCAAAATCCCGTCCAGGCCGGCATAGGGTGAATCCGCTTCTTCCGCCATCGCAGAAGGGTCCGACGGCAGGGCCAGGATATAGAGTTCCCCGGTCAATTTGCGCAGAAGATAGATACGGGCCTCTGCCACGTTAGTCTGTTCCGGGTTGCTTTTTAAAATCCTCAGATTACCGATAAATTCTGTTTCATCCGCCTGATCCCAATCCATGATTCCGGCATCGTTGTTCAACTTGCCAAAAAGGGAAGTGGTGCCCTTACCGATGGCAATCCCGGAAAGCTTCCGGTAAAGCGCCTCGTCGGAACCATCATTTGCCGACCCTGTTGCCGGCAACAGCATCGCCAGAACAACAATGGAAACAATAAGCCCCTGAAATTTATTGAAATTGTATTTTGCGGACATTTTCTGCACACCTCCGTAAACGAGTTGTAACCTGAGTATGAGAACTTCCCCGAAAACTTCGCTTCTGATTGTGATAATCCGACAAAAGGCTATCAGGTTAAGGGCTTATGGTAAAGCATAATAACGCAGGTTTTTCTGATATTTCCAGCAACATTTACAACGTCCCAATTCGGTTTTTGGCACGCCCATAAAAAAAAACGGGCAAAGCCGGAAAATCATGCTTATTATAGGAGGATAGTATTCTAAGTGACCTGTAGCGATATAGTGCCAGACCGGTTTTATCGACTGAAATTCCGCCTGCAGAGCCATCGGCGTCGGCGGTGGTCGTACTTTCCAGCCGGAATTCACCCCTGATATTGATGACATGCCCGCCACAGTCATTGTTTTTTTCCTTTCAGGTATCCAGCTTTTCGATTGTTGTACGAACAGTTTACCAATATAACCCGGACGGGAGGTATTATGGACCAGCCCACAAAAATTGAATTTAAAGTTGATGAAAAATACGAAAATGAGAAAGGTGTCTTTCGGGTCATTTCCATTCAAAAAGATCAGATGGTTATCCGCTGGAAAAACGGCCAAGAAATTCGAACGGGCATTGAGCTGCAACGCAACATTGCGGAACGCAGGCTGTGGGAAAAACAAAACCCTTCGGATGGAAAGAAAGCCACCGGGAAATCTTCCACCAAGTACGGATTGACCGGGAAAAAAAACATGTTTACCGGTTTTGCCCCAACGGACTTCAAAAAGAGTGCCTCCGGGACAACCTGGCGTTCCCGCAGCCAATTGGGTGCAGCGGTATCGCAAAAAATCGATACCTCCCTTTTTACGTTCAATTCCTGGGCATTCGGCCACAAATCTGAAATGCATCTCCAGGACATTGAACACCACAGTCGTACGACAAACGATTATCCGGCCAGATTTTTTGTCAGGGTTGACCAGCAGGCCCTTCATTATGGTTTCCGGGTGGCACGTCCCGATAACAAAGAGGGCGCGCTAACCGACTGGGACGCTTTTTGTAAATGGCTGAACCAGCCGGAAAACGAGCAGATACTCCGCACCATAGCCGTCAAGGACAATTTAAGCGCCTGCAACCGCATAAGTCCTTCCGCAGGCACCCTTCTGGCGTCTGGTGACGGCTGGCGCACCGATAAGGGCAGGAAACTGCCGGACAAGGAAACGCTGGCGACGTATATCA
The DNA here is from genome assembly GCA_964557055.1 of uncultured Desulfobacterales bacterium. Taxonomy (GTDB): domain Bacteria; phylum Desulfobacterota; class Desulfobacteria; order Desulfobacterales; family CAZKYZ01; genus CAZKYZ01. Next base: position 2,295 of record CAZKYZ010000201.1, on the reverse strand, counting down.
ATGACACATCGGAGACAGAGCCCTTTGATTTGGAAATTGAGGCCACCATTGCCAAAAGCGATGCCGTGGAATGCGGTCCTGATATTGCCGCAAAAATCGCTCATCTTTTTACACAGCTGTTACCGTTGTATGAGGCAGCTGTGACCCGCTGATCCGGTTCGTAAAAGCCGACATTCAGCAATTAAAGATAATCTGAGAAAATCATCGGAAAACCATACCATG
>CAZKYZ010000201.1:0-2063 GCA_964557055.1 uncultured Desulfobacterales bacterium | reverse complement strand
TGAAAACGCGGCGCTCGGCGTCTGGGATACGTACTGCGCATGGCTTGAGCGCAAAAGGAATCTGTAGAAATCAGAGTGGTTCGGCATCCTCGCCCTTCCGGTCCAATCGGTGTGCAATTCGTGAGATCATTTCAACGTTCAGGGAGATTGGTTTAATGTGCTGGAATAACGAATCAAACTGTTTCGGATTAACAACCGGAATGCCTTTCGATGCGGTTCTTTTCACAAACCACCCGGGCAAAACGACAATGGATCGGACGGCAATATCCTCTCCAACAGAACGGCTCAACCACGTTGAAAGCCATTTGGATTTTCGTTTGGCCCTTTCGATCATCTCGCTATCGGTACCGTTTGGAAAATAAAGAGCTCGCCCGTCGTATTCAACAGTTGCCCCCACCTTTCCATTTTTCGTCGTCCGACTGGACCGGGTTCTGGTTTCGATGGCAAAAACGCCTTTATTACTGACAACAATGTGATCGATGCTGCTTTCTTCGGCCGCAAAATCATGATAAACGCGACTGCCGGACAAAACCAAGCGGTTAAGCTCCTGAGCAACGATCAGCGCACCCTCATAATCATGGCGAATAGCATGTCGCCGCTGTACAACTTTCAGTAACTTAAAAACCGTATAAACGATATAAGCGACGATAAAAACACCAAACAACATGGCATTAAAAAATCCGCCCGGACGTTTTGTAAAGTAAAGGCAGGATATATAACCAGCATACATTGTTGCCGGAACAGCCAATAGCAAAGTCGCCTGGACGATGATTTCCAAGTTTATCTCATCAATTTCCTTCAACCGTCTTTGCCATGGAACTTTCTCCGACTCCGGCGTAAGCGGTTCCTGGATTCTTTTTTGCTTCGACCGGTATGTATATGCTTTTACACCCCCCCAGATAATCAGAAAAATAGAGGCGCTAAAAGTTAACGGGAGGTATTCAAATAGAATTTCCATTCTTGATCCTTGATGAAAAGATAAATATCCGGGGCTGTCAGCCGATCATCCACAACCGCATGGAAACGGATCTCGGCGTTACTTTTTCAAAGAAAAACAGAACCCTGTCAGGTTTTTCCTAAGGTTTACGGTTCCCCTACCAGGACAGGCGCTGGTTTCGTCAGCTGCTCCAGACCTTCAATCAATTCATCGAGATTGGCAATAAACCCGAGCCTCGCCGAACCCGCCAAAATGTTCTGCCGCGCCTTGCTTGCCAGGCCGCTTGCCGCCTCCGGCTTGCCGCGCTTGTTGTGCACATAGGCTCCGGCCGCCTGGATCAATCCTTTGAGCGCCATACGCTCCTCACCCTGTGTTTTCATCCAGATGGTTTCCAGCAATTCGTGCAGTTCAAAAAAAAGTTCCGCGTTCCACAACAAAATCGCCTGGTACCGGGGGTTGCTGATATTCTCCGATCTGATCTTCAAAACGATCTTTTGGTAAAGCGTCCGGCGACTCTTGATATAGTCCGTATGGATTTCCGACAGTGCTGCGGTCATCCACTGTTCGGCAACCACCGTCACCGATGCGGCGGCATTGCCTGTCAACTCCTCCACAAAAGCGGATGAGAGACTGTTGCGGATATCGCGCGCGGTTCTGTCTGTAAATGGGTCGAATGGAATTGTGATGGTGTGCCTCCCCTCGTAGACGGAAATTATGCTTACCATTATTTATCAGCTGCCGGAACCGCTGTAAACGGAAAAACCATTGTACTTCCGGTTACAACCAGCAGGATACCAGGGCACATATGATCGAGGCATAATTCATAGAACGGCAGGGCAATCGATGGGCAGCGGAATTCTTACTGTCATTGCTTATCTTTATACCGAAATGCGGAAATCTGTAATTCGCTTGGTCTGACGCAGCTGGCATGCCAATTTTGTCAATTTGTCGAAATGTTGACGGTTGAATGGGGGCAACTTTCGATACCGAGAAATAATCGGCGGCTTAGAAGCGGTCCCCCGAGTTTTCGGTCAAATCTCAGCGAGAGAAAATCTTTTTGACAATTCGGCCATTTGTGAGGTACGCTACCAAAATCATAGAAAGTTCGACTGGTTATCAAGCAATT
>CAZKYZ010000200.1:0-7189 GCA_964557055.1 uncultured Desulfobacterales bacterium | reverse complement strand
CCGCTAAAATGCGATTCTACCGCTTTCGGGCAGACAAGGGAGATCTTTTATGGCACTTCGTTTCAAAACCGCCACAATTGTTTTGGGTCTGTTTTTCCTCACAGGCACATTGACTGCCCAATCTCGGCCCGGCCGGTCTCTGCCCCTGCCCGATTCTGCCAAAGGAATCATCGCCGCTGTAGGTGATCAGTGCCCTGATTGCCTGGCGGCGGGATTCGTCCCCACCGGAACGGACAAGATCGGTTTCGGCAAAAACTTCTACCCCAATTTTTTTCTGGGAAACCCACCGGTTGGAATTCTGATCCATCAGGTGCCAACGAAAGCGGCATACAATGACCTGCTTCGCAACCCGGATTATATCGTCCTGAAAGAAACGCTGGCCGGGCTGTTCTCCAAAACCCGCTTGGTCCTAATCGAAAAGGAATGCGGCGTGGTGCACGTCACCGGTTCACCCGACAGCATTACGGTAACGTTGACGCAAAAGCTGCACCAATGTCTGGCATCATCGGGAAAACCGCTATGCTGCTGCTGCACCGCCGGGTGCGAAACCGAGTGCTGCGAAAAAAGTTTGGGATCCACCTATGCAACCGTTCAATGGAAAGACCCGCTGAAGCCCGGCCACATGATCGAATACCGTTATTTTCTCCATCCCGGGGATTCGAAACTGCTGCGACTCGATGAAACCGGCAGAAAAACGGAACTTCGCTGGTGCCTTGATTTCGATGGAACCGGCTCTTTACTGTGATACAGGCGTTTTCGATTGGCCTCTTATCTTTGGGATCCAACAAAAAAGGGATCAACGGTTTCAAAAAATATCAGCCGGCAGCACGGTTCTTCATCTTCAAGATGCTCTCGTTGTAGAAGGCGATCACTTCCCGTCGGTTGAGCATCCCGATAAGAATGCCGTTATCATCTTCCTGGACCACCGGCAGGCTGTCGATATTTTTGGTGGTGAACTTCTGGAGTACCGAATTAAGATCCTCCGCCATGTTGGTCGTAATGATGTCTTCGACGCAGATATCCTTCATTACCACCAGTTCTTCGATTTCCTTGGCGAAAAGGACCCCCCGGATATCCGTACTGGAAAATATGCCCACCAGCCTTTCGTCAGCGTTAATCACCGGAAAGTAATGCTGTTTGGTCTCGGAAAAAAAGGTCTTGAACCTGGCAAAGGACATGTCCTCGGGGACCAATGTCACTTTCTTGATGAGCTTGGCCAGATCGCGCACCTTGATGGTCTGCAGGATGTCCACAAAAAAATCACCGGCGTGCGCATTTGAATCCACTTTGCTCTTGGCCTGCTTTTCATAAATCGTCCATCGCTTGGATGCCAGATAGGATACGGAGCAGACCAGGAGACTGGGCATCAGCAAATGATAAGAATTGGTCATCTCGCTGACGAAAATAATGGTGGAAATAGGGGTGTTGGAAACCGCAGCAAAAAACCCGGCCATACCGACAACCACAAAAGCGCCGGGCTCGGTGACAACCCCGGGCATGAGATGGTGAAAGACGATGCCGACGACACCGCCCATGGCGCCGCCGATGACCACCGAAGGCCCGAACACGCCCCCGCTGCCCCCGGATCCGATGGAAAACGAAGTTGTCAGAACTTTACCGACAGCCAGGGTCAGCAGGAACCAGACCGTTACGGTTGGATCCCATTGGGCCTGGGGATGCAGAGCGTTCTGAACGTATCCATATCCAAATGCCAGGGTGTAGGGGAAAAAGAAACCAATACCACCCGTACAAAGACCGCCCAGAGCCGGTTTTAGATGGTTGGGCATTCGCAGCCGCCTGAAAAAAGCCGTCACACCGTAGAAAGATTTGACATAAAAAATACCGATGCCCACCAGCACCAGGGCAAGCACCAGGTACGGCCCCAACTCCAGGGGATTGCGAAACAGGAAATCCGGCGCACTGAACAGGGAACCCCATCCGAAAACCAGACAAAAGATACAATAAGCCACCACCGATGATATTCCGGCGGGAATGATGACATCTGATTCGAACTCCGGGTCCCGGTAAAGGACTTCGGCCGCAAACAGGGCGCCTGCCAGGGGTGCCCGGAAAATGCTGCCCACGCCGGCACCGATGCCGGCCGCCATCATGATCCGTCTTTCCCGGTCCGACAGCTTCAGTTTGGTTGCCAGAAAAGAACCGAACCCGGCACCGATCTGGGCAATGGGGCCTTCGCGCCCACCGGAACCGCCGGTGGTCAGCGTAATGGCGGAAGCGATGGTCTTGATGATCGGAACCCGGCCGCGCACAAAACCGCCTTTGTTGTGATAGGCGTCGATGGCGGCGTCGGTTCCATGCCCTTCGGCTTCCGGGGCAAAGGTATACACCAGCCAGCCGCTTACGATGCCCCCCAGAGCCGGCAAAATCAGCAAAATCCATTTATTAAACTGTGTTTCCGTGGGCGTCAACAGATGGTGCTCACCGGCCGGCGGAGGGGGACGATAGCCTGCCATCATATCCATGAAGTAATGGGCACCGAGCTGGCAGAGGTAGTGAAACAGAACCGACCCCAATCCTGCTATAACGCCGATGACCAAAAAGTAAACCGTCCACTTCCCTGCCTGGGCGATGTTGGCCGAACGGTCTTCCCCCGCTAACGCCTGGAGGCTTTTTTTTATCTTTGCAATAACAGGCATATTGTCGGTAAAGTTCAACTGCTCAAGTCTTGGATTCCTTTGAGGACGGTGTCGAACAGCTCCTGGATCTCATCTTCTTCCAGGCAGGAAAATGCAACCCGCAGGTCGGTTTTCCCCAGTGCGATAAGCCCCACACCGTATTTGTCAAGCAGGTGAACGCGCAGGCGCTCAGCATCCACCGTTTTCAATTTGAGGCACATGAAATAACCGGAGTTAAACGGATAGACATCCCAGGCTTCTTTGTACTTTTCATCAGCAAGAACCGTTTTGACCTTCACCGCCCTGCTTTTTAAAATGTTGAATTTATCGTTCTTTTCCCGTGTGAAATGATCATTTTGCATAGATTGCAGGACAATTGCCTGGCTTAGCCTGGCAGCATTGGAAATGTTTCCCCGGATGTCACCAGCCGTTTTCCGTTCAAGGGCATCGTAAACGGGTGCCGGATCGCCGGTCATCGGGATGCCGTAGGTAATGAAACCCGTCCGCAGACCCCACACAAAATTTTCTTTGGTTGCGCCGTCCAGTTTAACGGCCAGCAGGCCCGGATGGATATCGCAGAGTTGGGCAAAAAGAGATTCCTTCAGGATATCTTTTTCATAAAACAGGCCGAAATAAGAATCATCGGTCACGGCAATGATGTTGGTCCCTGCCTCCGCTGCGGCTGCCAGGGTCCGGATGATCCGTTCACCCTCTTTCGCGGTAATGGTGTAACCGGAGGGATTGTGCGGGAAATTGAGCAAGACGATAATCTTTTTTTTCTGCCCGGCGACCTGGGTAAGAGTCTTTTCCAATGCATCCGTGTTAAACCCGCCTGTTTCGGTAAACGTCTGGTAATTAACGATATCTGCCCCCCTACGGATACTGAAGATCATGCGGTAATTGCCCCACATCATTTCCGGTAACAGGATAACATCTCCCGGATCGACCCAGACGTCGGCAACGGTGCTGATACCATGGGTGATGCCGCAGGTAACAACGGGCAGACTGGTTGGTTTCCCCTGGAGAGACGGGTTCTTGGCAATCATGGCCGTTTTCCAGATATTGCGAAGCTCGGGCAACCCGAATGACGGGGCATATGGTAACACCTCTTCCGGCGGAATATTGTGGATCGTATCCATTACAGAATCCAAAAACATGGTCCCGCCCCTCTCGGTGGCAATGCCAATGGTCGCGTTCATACGATATGCTTTTTGTTTGGCTTCCGCCCCCTGGCTTAAAATACCCTTGGGAAAAAACAGGTTTTTCCCCATCATGGAAAGCATGTCGAACAGTCGGGGGTTTGCGGCAGTTATCGTCCCGTTTAATTCGGCGGCAATCGAATTCATCAAGCCTCCATTCAGCATTGTTCGTGGACAAAGTGTTTATACGGCACTATCAACAAGTTTGAATAACCTTTTAAACTAGCGTTTATTGAAAAAAAAGTCAAGAGCAAAAAAGGAGAATGACGAGGGGAAGATGGGAATCGGGAGCAAAGAAAAACCCCGCTCGGTGGGCGAACGGGGTTTACCGGTTGATCGCGGGTAACATTATCTGTTCCCTCTTTTAGATGCTTTCAGGGGATTCAGTTTCTGAGCGGTGCCTTTTCCTACTGTGGAAACATGTGTTGCGATGTTGCAGTTGCCGTTTTTCCACTTCAGCGTCGGTTCGGGGCTGGATGCGCAGTACCATCCGTCGGAAAACGAAAGCTTGCGGTCGCAACCTTCACATTGCGCGACGATCTCGTGGCAAATCCCTCCATTGTAAGAACATCCCTGTTTCGCCATAAAAGGGCATTCTTGTCCATTGCGAACTGTTGTACAAACCATTGGTATCACCTCCTTCGGTATTAAATATCGCCCGCAAAAAAAGGCCGGCTCAACTACCCCGGCCCCTGAAGCAGGTTCCAAAATGGTGCAGAATATAAGTATCGGCATGGCCGATGTCAATACTTTTTTATTGAAAAAGCCGGTGTGCGGCGATAAGGTCCTGTGTTAATTAGCGCTGAACGCCATTTATACTGGTGCGGGGCAAATTTTATGAACCGACAACAGGAGCACAACCGATTATGGACGATATCCAAACGGACATACCAACCCTCGGCGCGCCGAGGATTGATTCACCACTGACAAAAATCCGGGAAAACGTTAACGAGTACAGCTTCATAGCAGATGATGACCGGGTTTCCATCTATGACAATCCTGAATTCCTGACCGAATTTATCCGGGCGAATGAAAAAATCCCCGCCTTCGAAATGGCCGGCCCGCGTAAAAAAATCTATTTTGATCCGAGCAAGGTAAAGTGCGCCCTGGTTACCTGTGGCGGCTTGTGTCCCGGGCTGAATGATATTATCCGGAGTATCGTGTTGGAACTGTTCCACGGTTATGGTGTCAAAAATATCTTCGGAATCCGATATGGCCTCCAGGGATTCATTCCGAAATACGGGCACCCGGTCATCGACCTTACCCCGGCGGAGGTGGGGACTATCCTGGACAGGGGCGGATCCATCCTGGCCTCTTCCCGGGGGCCGCAGAATATCGATGAAATCGTGGATTCCCTGGAAAGAATGAATATCGGCATCATCTTTATGATTGGGGGTGACGGGACATTAAAATCCGCTTCCAAAATCACGGATGCCATCACCAAACGAAAGTTGAAGATCAGTGTCATCGGCATTCCCAAAACCATCGACAACGATATCTACCTGGTTTCCCGTTCTTTTGGATTCGACACTGCTGTCGACGTCGCTACTCAAGCGATTACAGCAGCACACAACGAGGCCGAGGGATATCCCAACGGAATCGGTCTTATCAAATTAATGGGGCGCCATTCCGGGTTTATTGCCGCTACTGCATCTCTGGCTCAACAGGACACCAACTTCGTACTGATCCCGGAAGCCGATTTCGACCTGGAAGGAGAAAAGGGTCTTCTGGCTTCTCTGGAACAACGACTGATGGAAAGGCATCATGCCGTAATCGTAGTCGCCGAAGGCGCCGGGCAAAAATTTTTTGAAAGCGGAAAGGATGAAACCGATGACTCCGGCAATATCCGGCTTAAGGATATCGGTATATTCATGAAAAAAACGATTAACCGGTATTTTGATGACAAAGGTATCGAAATATCTCTCAAATATATTGACCCCAGCTATATTATCCGCAGCCTTCCTGCCAATGCCAATGACAGTGTCTTCTGTGGTTTCCTGGCACGTGGCGCCGTGCATGCCGGCATGGCCGGGAAAACCGGCATGATCATCAGCAGCTGGAACAATCGCTATGTACATGTACCCTTGAAATCATCGGTTGGAAAAAGGAAACGGGTCCACCCCTCCGGCGTGCTTTGGATGGCGGTCCAGGAAGCCACGGGACAGGGTACCCTGAAAAATGAGTAACCAGGATATTTCATAAACCATCCCGGTTGAAGATGGTCTCAAAACAGCCTGCGGTATCCATATTCGCACCCTGCGTATCAATGGATCATTGCGGACGTGCTCCCAGTCGATCCGGCCGGCTGGTCAGCGGCGGAGTTTCAACGGCTCTAACTCCCGGGGCACAAAGCTCCACAAACGTTTTTCCCTTCACTTGCAAAAGACAGGGTGTACTGCGAAGTTCACCAGCCGCATCAAAAGCCACCGGTCCGGTCGCTCCGCTGTAAGGTTCCATGCTGATCAGCGCATCCCGGAATGCCCGCCGGTGGTTCACATCGGGCCGAGCAAGGATCGTAAAAAAGAGGTCCGTGGAATCATAGGAAACCGCTTCAATATATCCCGGGGCATGTCCGTAGGCATCCGTAAAGGCGGTCACAAAATCGGCAACCGCAGGTCTTGTGCTTTCAGCAAAAAACCCGGTTGTGATAACGGCACCCTGCAAGTACATATCCGCCATTTTCAGCATCTCGTCAGAATGCCACAAATTGGTTCCCAGTATCAGCACATCACTAATATTATGATAGGCCAGCTGGGGAACAATAAGAGCCGACGTGACCGGGGCATCGGGGATAAAAATGGCGTTAAAATCAACGATCGGTTCCAATTCTTTCGTCCCGTCGGTTCTTTCGAATACCTTTTTTTGGGGGACATAGATATCTGACCTACCGGTTATCCGTTTGTATTCATTAACGATATCAGTAAGTGATGCGGGCACACGCCTGTCCGAAGCCGCCAGTTCCCCAGGCACATTATAATAGAGTCCCACTAGTTTTTTTACAGGATCGGAATAATCCATCTGGGAAGCCGCGTATGCCTCAACACCAACGATTTCTCCCCGTTTGGCAATCACTTCGTCCCAGAAAAGATTCATAAATCGCCATCCGTATTTTTCATCCGGATAGAGAACGGCAAATTTATCCATACCGCGATCGATAGTCGCGTAGGCGACCAGCCGCTCCGCCTGTGACTGGGGTGTCAGGAAGTTTCGAAAAACATAGTCGCCGATTTCCGTCACCCCCTCTTTTGGTGTCAGGGTAATGATGGGTATACCGTTTTCCTGGGCATAAACCGCTGCATATTCCGGAGTGCTTATCGGTCCTATGATAGCCGCAACGTTTCGACTCAGCAGGTC
>CAZKYZ010000199.1:0-7206 GCA_964557055.1 uncultured Desulfobacterales bacterium | reverse complement strand
CGCAGCGGGGAGAGGCCCAGCAAAGCACTACCGACCTTGATTCCCCGGTCAGGATCAATGCCCTGAAGTTCACCGCATCCCACCGGCGGTTTTTTAAAAGCGGCTTCGTTTTCGACAAACAGGGTATGCCCGCGGGCAAGTCCTGCGGGCAGCTCGCCATGGGGCGGCGCATATCCGACCGATGTCACGTGGGTACCCGGTCGGACCCACTCGGCTTGAATTACAGGTTCATAAGAATGGGTTGCCAGACAAACTACATCGGATCGCCTTACAGCTTCCTCAAGGTCTTCGACAGCCCGCGCTCTGGGATTTAATCGTGCGAGCTTTTTGGCATCATCGAAATATAGCGAGCTGACAAGTATTTCTTCAAAGTCACGAACAAGAGGCAATAGCCGCAGGTGTTCGCGCCCCTGCACACCCGCCCCCACAATTGTTGCAACCCTGGCTTCTTTGCGTGCCATTTCCCTTACCGTCAGTATGGCAGAACCGGCCGTGCGTATAGCCGTGATATACGTTCCATCCATAACGCAGAGAGGCATGCCCGTTTCCTGCGCAAAAAGATTAATGATCGCGATATGGTTGGGAAGCCCATGTTCCAGGTTGCCCTCAAATACCGATACCATTTTTACCATCATCGGTGAGCCGTTTCGCCAGGCGGGCATTGAAAGCAGGAAACCTTTTTCAGGCACCGTGATTTCAGGGCGATTGGGTGTTTGGACCCTGCCTGCCGCCATATCCCGAAATCCGTCTGCCAATCCATCAAGCAGCTCTTTTGGATCGAGCAGTCTCATTACATCCGCTTCGCTTAGCGTCATGATCCGGACATCGCCCTTCGAAATTTCGGCGGCACTCTTTCCAGCCGGGTTTATATTTGGCATATCAATAATATCCTTTACAGCAATTTCGAATTTGGGCCCCACACGGTTTCGTGCCGGAACAATTTACAGAGCGCCCTGAAGTATTCAAGATCGGCACCAGGGAACAGGCGCTTTTGGAACCACGGGCATTTTGTCCTTGGACAGTCCTGTTTCGGTCATGGCTGCAACCGGTTAAACAGTCCCGGGGGACTTCCGTAAACTTGGCCCGCAATGTTTTTTGGGTGGTGCGGCTTTTTGCCGGCACCCCGGTGACTGGTCAGACTTTTCGTTGATGAATATGGTGCTGTGACGTTTTTAAATAGATAACATATCGTTCAATTCTTTTCAATCATTTGTAAGGCAATTTAAAAATGATCCAATTTTCTGATTATTTAAATCGCTTATACTCTCGCCGCCATGTTGTTTAGGCAGCGATAAGGTTGACATTGGCGATACGCTGACCGGGGCCCCCCACAATAAGCTAAACAACGAATTCGTATCTTTGGTTTTACCACTGGTCCAGAACAATTCATGTCCCTCAGTATTGTCGGGCGACAATAAACCTTCCACATGCAGGCGCCTGGCGGTCTCTTTTGCGACCGCCGTTTGTGTATTTATGATTTTGATATGGGAGCCGGCGATTTTTTGGATGAGTGGTGTTAAAAAAGCATAGTGCGTACAACCCATAACGATGGTGTCGACGCCTTTATCCAACAAGGGGAAAACATACCGCTTTATTAGGTCGGCTGTTTCCTTCCCGTTCAGGTTCATTTTTTCGACCTGTTCCGCCAGGTCCGGGCAGGGCTGAACTTCAACCGTAAAATTTTTACAAAAACGACACACCAGATTTTTAAACGAGGTGCTGTTAACTGTTTGTTCGGTAGCCATCACACCAATGATACCGCTTTGGGTTACGTAAGTTGCCGGCTTGACACCAGGTTCAACACCGATGATGGGAATCGAGAATGCCAACCGCATTTTTTGGATTGTCGCGACAGTTGCCGTATTGCAGGCAACGACAATCATTTTGGCCCCTTTCTGTAATAAAAAGTTTGTTAGAATAGATGCGCGTTGCTCTATTAATTCCTGTGGCTTATCCCCATAAGGTGAATGAAATGAGTCCGCAATATAGAGCAGGTTTTCATTGGGCAGCTCTTTACGAATACTGCGGGCCACCGATAAGCCGCCAACACCGGAGTCGAAAATTCCTATGGGGTTGCTGTTCGTCATCACTTCCCAAGGTCCTCAAGATAAAACGAAAGTTTCGGGTAGGCTGCCGACCGACAGCGCGCAAGCGATGCCGGCCAGCCCATTTTTTACCCTAACCTTACAAGCTCATTCGTGCCACGTAAACGGCGCCCTCAGAAGAGCCGCCGGTTATTGGATTGTCAAATCCGATGGTGTGTGATTCGGCGCTTGCGAACACCTTGCCCAGGTGGTCGGTAAAAGACGCTTCCGGGGCGCCATCCGCCCAGAGAGCAAAAACCCCGCCAGGCTTCAAATGCTGCGCCAGCTCTCCCAGTCCTTTTTCACTATAGAAACGCGTGTTCGTCTGGTGCAATACATTCGTCGGGGTGTGATCTATATCCACAAGAATGGCGTCATGTTTATGGGTTGGATGCCTCGAATCAAAGCCTTTCGTCACGTCGCGGGAAAGGGCGAAAAAGTCGGCATGTACCAGTCGGCAACGAGAATCTCCTACCAACGTCTTGCCCAACGGGATCAGCCCATTTTGGTGCCATTCGATTACCCCTTTCAGATACTCCACGACAACGAGGGATATTACCCGCTTATCTTCCAATGCGGAAACAGCCGTGTATCCAAGCCCGAGCCCGCCGACCACAACATCGAGGGCTTCTTTTTCCAACACGCCCAGCCCCAGCTTCGCTAACTGAGATTCGGCCTCGTGAAACAAGCTCGACATTAGAAAATACTCGCCAAGCTTTACCTCATAGATATCAAGGCCTCCGAGTTGGAGCAAGCGGCGGCGGCGCAGCATCAGATCCCCGAGAGGCGTTTGTCGAAAATCGAGTTCCTCGTAGTTCAAACTCATTCAGCCACCTTGCAACAAAACAATGCTCCCGTCAAACAGATCAGAAGCGGTCCCTTAGAAGACCCGAATCCTGTGGTTGAATACTCATTTTTTGTATTTATCACGAATATAAAGGGCTTTCGAGTTGGTGGCGCCTATTTGTCTTTCTTCCATATCAAAAAGCTTTGTTGCCGCAACCAGCGCACCCAGCTTTCCATAACCGTAATTGCGCGGATCAAACTCGGAAGATTGTTTTGCTATATTGCTTCCGACAGGCCCGAGATGGGCCCATCCACTTTCATCGGAGGAGGCATCCACTGCATTACGAAGCAGGTTTACCAGTTTGGTGTCCTGTTTCAATTCATTGCTGGATTTTTTGGCAATCGCCTCACTTTCATCAGCCTTGGCCCGCAGAACTTCGGTATAAATAAATTTATCACAAGCGGATACAAAAGCGGACGGCGTCTTTTGCTCTCCAAAACCATACACCAGCAAGCCTGATTCTCTGATTCTTGAGGCCAGCTTGGTAAAATCACTATCACTGGATACGATACAGAATCCGTTAAAGTTTCCGGTGTATAATAAGTCCATTGCATCAATAATCATTGCACTATCCGTTGCGTTTTTACCTTTTGTATACGCAAACTGCTGCATTGGCTGAATGGAGTGCTGCAATAAAACCTCTTTCCAGCCCTTCAGGCCGGGCGCCGTCCAATCGCCATAAATTCTCTTGACGCTGGCGATCCCGTAGTTTGCTATCTCTCCCAGCAAACTTCCCACAATGCTCGGTTGTGCATTATCGGCATCGATAAGAACAGCTAACTTATCCGTGTTTTCCATGGTTGTGGTTTTCTCCTTTGCTCACGTGGAGCCCAGTGGGGTGTATTGATAGCCAATTATTTTTTAGCCTTTGAATATATTGCGATTGTTTTATCAGGCAAGATTTCAATATCTCACCCTCGATCATTCTGGTTTCCACGTATTTCATACCCAGTTTGTTTGCAACACCAATCAACATAGGTTTAATGGATTGATGGTCCCGGTAAATTGACAGAAAAGATAAATTTTGTCTCCCTTTTTTTTATCCCCGGAAAAAATTATTTGCATCCGGATAGATCACCGCCGATATCCTTTCAAATTCCGGGAATCACAGGTATCCTTTTGCTTTCATATATTGGTGCCGGTCTTCTTTGGAAAAATGGATTTTTTTGGCGATTCTGTCCGCATGGGACACCCTCGAAATTCCGGGTATGATCCGGTATGTAGGCCGGTCGCCGTCAAACTCGGCCTTCAGGTATTGCCCCTTTTTTTCCCCCTTGAACCTGTCGACCAGGGAATGATTGTGCGTAACGAGAACGGTATTATTTCCGATCGTGTCAAAGTCGTTTAGAATCGCGGAAGATTCGTGCAGCCGCTCTTCATCTGTTGTCCCTTCCGCCAGTTCGTCCAGAATGACCAGGCTCTTTGGGCCGGTTGCGTAGAAGATATCGCGGGTCCGGCCAAGTTCGGTTCCGAATCTGCCTTCTTCATCCTCCAGTCCGTCAAACTTCGGGGCTTGATAACGTACCCTGTCGGCAATGTTGATGGCCGCCTTTTCCGCAAGGACATACGACCCCATTTGCGCCAGCAGCTGGTTCTGGACAATACTTTTGCAGATTGTTGTTTTTCCGCCGCTGTTCGGCCCACTGATAAAGGTCAGGTGAACCCCTCGCATGTGAACATTGTTCGGGACGAAATCCGGGTTGTCGTTTGCGATAACAGGATTTTTTAGATTCGTTGCTTCGAAAAAATGGTGGTCCTCATCCGTAACCATCGGCAGTGCCGCAGCCTGTGGCCACTCGGCCGCAAATTGACAACATGACAAAAGCGCGTCAATCATCCCGAACGCATCAATTGTGCGGCCAAAAGCTTTGTCGTTAATGCATCTTGTCCGAAAGGGCTCAATAAAATTTCCTGTGTCTCTCACCGGTTTGATGAAAAGACCATAGAAAGCATATATGCCGGTCCATGCCAATCCAATCGGCAGCAGCAATGGCGACAAGGACTGCTCGAACCCGGATGCGGCAAGGGCATGAGGTGCGGCGGCAATCGCCGGGCCGGCCAGGAGCCATTTTGAGAGGCGGCGGGGAACAAATTTCTGCTTGGGTGTAAAAAAGCCAACCTCCTTATGGGATTTCAGCCCTTTGAAAGTTCTGTAGACCGATCCGTTCATCATCTGATCGACGGATGATTCCCGATACGCATGCAGGTTTGACATCAACGTCTGTAAATAGGGGGTCTCTGCCCTGGGAATGGTTGGTATCATCCTGGATATATTGACGGCTGATTTTTTAGCCTTTTTTAGATCGGGATATGGGAACAGGGCATAAAGGCCTTTGTTGAAATATTTGTAAAGAGCGTTTTCGCTTTTGCCGAATTCGCGGACACAATCCTTCAGGGCCGCCCGCAGCGTATCATTGGAAGCAATTTCGCGTAATGATTCCTGCCGGGATCGAATGTACTGCAGGTCCGTGCCCGGATGAATCAGGGAGCGCAAAAGAATCGCTGAACCCGTAGAACTTTCCGTATGATCGATGGCTTCGTGCAGCCGCAGTACCTCGATCAGTTCGAGCGATTCCTTGTCAATAACGGATAACGGGCAAGCCTGCATGAATGTTTGCCGGGACAATACGGCCGGTTCCTGGTGACGGGCGCTATGCATGATGAAAATCTTCTGATCATTGGCGAGGATTATCGGCGCAACGTTTTCGATTTGGTCTTGGAGGGCAAATTGTTCGTTACGGTTTTTCATTCGCTGGCTTTCTGCCCATACTCCGGCAATGATCTCACAGGCTCCCCATTAACCCCGCAAATGCGATACCGAAACTTCAACCGGACGCTGGCGCCGGGTCGATTCCAGTACGGCAAGCGCAACGGCAAGCGACCGGGTGGCATCCCGGCCGTCTGTTATCGGTTTTTCCTCACCCCTGACAACCCGGCCGAAATGTTCAAGTTGAGATTTAAGCGGATCAGCCTGGGTCACTTCACAGCGTGATTTTTGTATCGGATATTGCCAACCCGATTGATCGGCGCCGGCATAGCGCCACAATTCCATTTTCGGAAAAGCAAGGGAACCCAAACTGCCCAGAAAATGATAACAGTTCTCATCTGCGTGAAAATAATACGGGTTTTCACGAGTAGTCGCTTCGTATGACCAGGGGGCGGCTACCGTGTCCGATGCCAGGATTGAACCCAGCGCCCCGTTTTCAAACGAGAGCATGATACTGATAGAATCTTCCACGTCGAGTTTTCGCACTGCCGAACTTTTTTGGGCGTAGACCTGGCGGATATCGCCGCAGATGAACCGCAGACTGTCGAGGTCATGAATAAGGTTTATGAGCGTCGGGCCACCGCCCGGAGGCCTGCACCGCCAATCTACCGTATAATAGTCGTCCGGTTTAAACAGCGCCCAAAATACCGAAACGGCAATCAGTTTGCCGAGCGCACCGCTGTTAACGAGGGAGCGTGCTTTTTTAATGAGTGCATTATGGCGGCGGTGATGACCGACCAGGATCTTGATTCCGCTGTCATCGGCCATTTTGACAATGCGGTTTGCTTCAGAAAGGGTATCCGCAATGGGTTTTTCGATCAGGACGTGCACGGATCGTTTTGCGCAGGCTTCGGCAATTGCAGAATGCGTCCCGTTGGGGGTGGCGATAATCGCGCCTTCCGGACGCTCACGCTCGAGAATTTCCGCAACATTCCGGTAAAACGGGACGTTTAATTCGTCAGCAACGGCTCTGCCGCCGGAATCGACATCGCAAGTGCCAACGAGCAGGCAAGAGTCGTTTGCGTTGACAAGTTCTGCGTGCTTTCTGCCAATCAAGCCAGTACCTATGACTGCTAATTTCACTGGTTTCATATCGTTCGCAATATTTACGGCAAAGGTAAATTCTGGAATTTTCGGCATGCGCAGAAATTTTTCCAAATGGCGCCGACCCCGTTTCTATTACAGGCAATAGTGATACTGTTGCCTGTTTTTGTCAATTACCAATGGCCTGCAGCGAACCGAACAACAGGAATCCATCCGTATTATGCTCGGCTTGCGCCCGCCATTTCATTTTGGCGGAGCTAATTATGGTACAATATGCCGCCCATAGCGGGTAGCTTTCTTCAATTTTTCCCGCAGGGTTGATCGCTGAACGATTAGACCCCACCAGCGGATACGCACTTATAAATATCGGCAAAGACATCATTGATGGTAAGCGTTCTCAGGTTTTGGGTTCAAGGTCTAACGTTATTCATCTTTGTTACAAGACGTTGCAGTTCATATTAAAA
>CAZKYZ010000198.1:0-7231 GCA_964557055.1 uncultured Desulfobacterales bacterium | reverse complement strand
ATTGTGAAGCAGCAGTTTGCGGACCCGCATGGGTTCGTGATTGCCGTAGTAGGCAAAGGGGTAAGGCCCGATGTGGAGGTTGTGCACAAACACCTCCCCGTTTTTGATCCGGGCATAGCTGTCCTTGAGGTTGGCCCGCCCCTGCCGCAGGGATTTCACCTCCGTCCCCACGAGTATCATACCCGCCTCGAAAGTATCATCGATAAAATAGTTGAAGCGGGCTTTGCGGTTTTCGGCAATTTTGCGACTGTGCTCTTTTTCCACAGGAATATTCCGGGCCTTACTTTAGTGATTATAATAAATTTCCGGGATGAGGCTGCCGTAAGTACTGGTCACCAGGTGTACCAGATCCGAAGCGCGTTTCTGCTTCAGCACTTCCGGTAGAAAAGCCGCTGATTCGCCGGCGCTGATGGATCGAACAACATTTTTGGCGGTGGGAATCGCTTGGGGGTTCATACTCAGTTCATCCAGGCCAAGCCCGAGTAAAATCGGCATATAAAGTGGTTCGCTGGCCATCTCACCGCACATGAACAGTGGTGTTCCGGTGGCCTTGGCAACATCGGATATCTGCTTGAGCATCCGGATAATGGCTGGATGAAGCGGGTTGAACAGGTCCGCCACATCCTGGTTGCCCCGATCGATGGCCAGGGTGTATTGGATCAGATCGTTGGTTCCCAGGCTGAAAAAATCAGCCTCCTCGGCCAAAATGTCTGCGATGATAACAGCGGACGGCACTTCGATCATAATACCGACCTTGACATCCCGGTTGTAAGGAACCTTTTCTTTTTCCAGCTCCTCCGCACTGCAATCCAGCAACCGTTTGGCCTCTACAAGCTCCGCCAGGCCGGATATCATCGGAAACAGGATACGGACGTTCCCGTAGGCTGCCGCTCGCAGGATGGCCCGCAGCTGGGTCTTGAAAATGTCCGGCTTCTTCAGGCAGTAGCGAATTCCCCGCAGCCCCAGGGCCGGATTCAATTCATCCCTGCAACCGGTATAGGACACCGCCTTGTCTCCGTTGATGTCCAGCGTGCGAATGGTAACCGGTTTTTTCTCCATGACCTCGACCACGTCCTTGTACTTGTCAAACAGCTCGTCCTCGGTAGGAAACGCCGAACGGCTCAGGTACTGAAATTCAGTCCGGTAGAGCCCGATGCCGTCACCGCCGTTGTCGATAACCGACACCACTTCCTCCGGCAGTTCAATATTTCCCATAATGACAACATGCACCTCATCCGTGGTTCGGGCGTCCTTCCGGCTCCCCCGGGATATGCTGGCACGGTAAGCCTCGAACCGCACCTTTTTGTCTTCATATTCCACCAGAGTGGCTTCCAACGGGTGGACAATCACCACACCGGCGATGCCGTCCACAATGATGATATCGTCGCTGTAAATCTGATCGGTGGCGGTGGTAAGGCCCAGCACTGCCGGAATCCCCAGGGTCTTGGCGATAATACCGGTGTGGGAGGTGCGCCCGCCCAGATCTGTCACAAAACCCTTGACACGCTCCAGGCGGATCTGGCTGGTATCGGCCGGTGAAAGGTCCCGGGCAACCAGAATAACGCGTTTGTCGATGGATGCGATATCCACATTTTTGGCCCCCACAAGCTTGCCCATGATCCGGTCGGAAACATGCGCGATATCCGCGGCGCGTTCCTTGAGGTATTCGTCCTTCATCTCCTGAAACATGGACTTCACGCGGCCGACGACTTTTTTCAGAGCCCACTCGGCGTTGACCTGCTCTGTTTCAATGGTACGAATGGTGTTTCCGTACAGCATCTTGTCCTTCACCAGGAGCATATGTGTTTCGAGTATATAGGCGTGCTCACGGAGTTCTTCCGGGGTGTTGCTGATAATATCGTGAAGTTCGTCCTTGGCCTGTTTTACCGCTTTTTTGAAGCGGTTGACCTCGGTGACGACCCCTTTTTTATCAACAAAATACTGTTTGACGACCTTGACTCCTTCCCGGTCGACAATATACGCCTTCCCGATGCAGATCCCGGGAGATGCGCTGATGCCTTTAATTCTGATTTCTTGTTTTTCCATATCCATTTTTCCACTACACACGATTTAAGAACAGCTTTTCGATTTCCGACAGGACCCACTCATCTTGCGGATCCTCAACTTCCACGGTAATGCAGGACCCTTTTACGCAGCAAAGCGTCAAAATATCGATGACACTTGTGGCGTCGACGCTCTCGCCGTCTTTGGTAATGGTGACGTCAGACCTGGATTGGACTGCGATTTTTGAAATAGCAGCCGCCGGTCTGGCATGAAGGCCCAGATCATTGGTGATGATGATGTTCAGGGAACGCCCCTTGGGGGTGCCAACCATGATCGGAACTCCAGTATTTCCATGCTGCTGAATCCGGTCGGTCGGACACCAGCCAGGCATTAAGCCTTATTCGTTGTTCATCCGGTTCACGACGAATAAAACAAAGCCGGACCGGGGTATGGCAATATACACTGATCCGAAGTTTTAATAATAATATCGGCTCCCTGTTTTGTCAATGTTAAATCATTGACAAAACAGGGAATTCTCGATAAGATTCAGTGTCTTTTCATTGGATTGCAAAGACAGGGAGTATAAATTCGGCCCCCACAAACGCGTCTTTTTGTTTGAAGCAGCGTTTTTGCTCTTTTGAAATAGTGACGTATCCATTCAAGCTTTTTTTCGACATAGCCCGCTTTACACCAGAATAGGCATTTGCCTTGCACCGCCTGCCGTGTCAAAACCGCGACGCATTGTACGAAATCAAAATTGTTTGTGTGCAGACATTATAAACAGGACTTCAATCCGGCCGGAACCATCCGTTCCGGAAAAACGAAGGAAAATGGAACGACAATGCCGAAATTAACAGAAAAACAGTTTGTTATCGACGACCTGAAACTGGGAGAAGCCTGGCGACTATTTAAAATTATGGGGGAATTCGTGGACGGCATCGAGGGGCTTCACGAAATCGGGCCGGCCGTCAGCATGTTCGGTTCCGCCAGAACCAAAACCGGAGCTCCCGAGTATCAGAAAGCGGAAAAAATTGCCTCGCTTCTTGCCAAAGGCGGCTTTGCGGTGATCACCGGCGGCGGCGGCGGCATCATGGAAGCCGCAAACAAGGGTGCCGCGGAAGCCGGGGGAACCTCCGTTGGATTGAATATCGTACTGCCTCATGAGCAGAAACCGAATCCATACGCCAATATTCAACTTGAATTCGACTATTTTTTCCTGCGCAAGGTAATGTTCGTTAAATATGCTTCCGCCTACATCATCATGCCCGGCGGTTTCGGCACGCTGGACGAGCTGTTCGAAGCGGTCACCCTGATCCAGACCCACCGGATCCGACCATTTCCACTTATTCTGGTCGGATCGGATTACTGGACCGGGCTGGTGGACTGGATCCGCGCCACCCTGATGGCAGAGGGAAAAATGTCTTCAGCCGACCTGGATATTCTTCAGATCATGGATGAACCGGAGGAAATCGTTTCCGCCGTTAAAAAAGTGGTGACTATATAGCACTCCATTTTATTAAAATTGGATGAAATGACTTGACTATTTTACATGTGCCTACTATATGGGCCTATATCAAATGAATTATATTCAGAAAATGGGATTCACTATCTTACCGTCCGGTCGGTCGGTGGCTGTTTTTGCCATTCCGGAAATCAATAAATAAGGAATTTAGACAACCCCTATCGCATTAGAAACGATTGAAAACCATATGGCCTCTTTAACTGTTAGCGACGTCACCCTTTCATTCGGCGGGCTGAATGCGCTGTCCAAAGTCAGTCTCGAGATCAAACCCGGCCTGATCACCTCGATTATCGGCCCGAACGGAGCGGGCAAAACCAGCCTGCTCAATTGTATTTCCGGTTTTTACCATCCCACCAGGGGGGAAGTCACCTATGGCGACAAACGGCTCACCCACTCCTCGCCCCACCAGGTCACCAAGCTGGGCATCGCCAGGGCTTTTCAGAACCTGGAACTTTTCCGCGGCCTGTCCGTTTTGGACAACCTCCTGCTGGCACGGCATACCAGCCTGAACTACAATTTTTTCCAGGCTGTTCTTTATGTCGGCAAAGCCTCTCGAATCGAGGCGGAAAACCGGGCCTACGTTGAGGGTGTGATCGATTTTATGGAGTTGGAACCTCACCGCAAACAGATCGTCGGCAACCTGAGCTATGGTGTCCAGAAACGGGTTGAGGTAGCCCGGGCCCTGACCCTGGCCCCGCAGCTGCTCCTTCTGGATGAACCCATGGCCGGCATGAACATTGAGGAAAAGGAAGACATCGTCCGCTTCATCATGGATATTAAAAAAGAAAGGAAGATCACGGTAGTTTTGGTCGAGCACGACCTTGGGGTCGTCATGGATATTTCCGACCGGATCTATGTGCTCGATTTTGGGGAGCTGATTGGATATGGAACGCCGAAAGAGGTTGCGTCCGACCCCAAGGTAATCGAAGCCTACATCGGAGAAGAATAAAACCATATGAAGAACTACGACGAACTCCTGAATTTCAGCATTCCGCAGCTGCTGCGCTGGCGGGTAGGAAGCACCGGAGAAAAAGTTGCCTTACGGGAAAAAGATTTCGGTGTCTGGAACAGCTTTACCTGGAACCAGTATTACGCCTATGTCCGCGACGCCGCCCTGGGCCTTGAAAAAATTGGTTTAAAAAAAGGCGGCATTATCGCCATTATCGGCGACAACATTCCGGAGATGCTGTTTGTGGCCATCGGCGCGCAGTCCATCGGTGCCATATCCGCCGCCATTTACCAGACCACCATGCCGGCTGAAATTTCCCAGCTCCTGCAGTATCTGGAGGTCTGCGCGGTTTTTTGCGACGACCAGGAGCAGGTTGACAAACTTGTGGAAATCCGGGACCAGGTGCCTGGCGTTAAAAAAGTGATCTACGAAGACCCGCGGGGCATGCGCAACTACCGCAGCGATGACTGGTTTATGTTTATCGACGACCTCTACAAATTGGGCCGTGAGGCCCACCAGGAAGATCCGGACCGCTTTGAGACCCTGGTGGGTGTCGGCCAACCGGACGACGTTTGCCATTTGTGCCTCACCTCGGGCACTACCGGATTACCCAAGGGTACCATGCTGACCCACAAAAATTTTATCAGCATGGGCCTGCAGCTCACGGAAGCCGACTATCTGGCCGATACGGATGAGTACCTTTCCTTTCTACCGTTTGCCTGGATCGGCGAACAAATGAACTCCTTCGGCGTTGCCATGGCCACGGGGATTACCATCAATTTCCCCGAATCCGTAGAAACCGCCATGGACGACCTAAAGGAGATCGGACCGCACTTCATGTTCGGCGCACCGCGTATCTACGAAACCATCCGCTCCCAGATCTGGCTGAAAATCAATGAATCCTACTGGCTCAACCGCTTGCTCTACAATTATTTTATCAAAATCGGCGAAAAAGCGGCCACTTTCCGGATGTCCGGCCGAACCATGCCGTTGGCACTAAAATTCAAGTCCTGGCTGGGGATCCAGATAATGTTCCGCCCGTTGATCAACCAGATCGGCCTGCTGCGGCTGCGGCGGGCCTATACCGGAGGGGCTGCCCTCGGACCGGAGCTGTTCACGTTTTATCAGGCCATCGGTGTTAACCTGAAACAAATCTATGGCCAAACCGAAATCGTTGGCATTGCTTACATGCACCGTGACGGTGATGTGCGACCGGATACGGTGGGCAAACCCCTGCCGCGCACCGAATGCAAAATCTCCGAGGAAGGTGAAATCCTGTCCCGTTCCCCATCGGTTACCCCGGGATATTACAAGCTGCCCGAAAAAACGGCTGAACTACTCGAAGGGGGCTGGCTCCACTCCGGAGATGCGGGATACATCGATGAAAACGGCCACCTGGTGGTTATCGACCGCGTCTCCGACGTGATGCACAACATCGAAGGTGAAATGTTCAGCCCCATGTTTCTGGAAAACAAACTCAAATTCAGCCCCTACATAAAGGAGGCCGTAATTTTCGGGGACAAACGGGATTTTGTCACCGCCCTGGTAAACATCGACCCCATTGTCGTCGGCAAGTGGGCCGAAGACCGTGGAATATCGTATACCACATTCATGGACCTGTCTGCCAAACCGGAAGTGGCGAAACTGATCGAAAAACAGATTGCCGATATCAACCAGCGGGTGGAAAAGGAGCATTTCAAAATACGCCGGTTCGCCATTCTTTACAAACTCCTCGATATGGATGACGGAGAACTGACCAAAACCGGTAAAATCCGTCGCATGTTCGTTATGGAAAAATACCGGAACCTGTACGACGCACTGTATGATGAAACCATATCGGAGAAGGAGGTTGAAGCGTTCTTCCAATACCAGGACGGGCAATCGACCAACGTGAAAACCAAAATAGCCTTTTACACCATGGAAGGGGTCTGATGAGCTATTTTTTTCAACTGGTTATCAGCGGCATCGTCACAGGGTCTATATATGCCCTGTCGGCCATGGGATTTGTCCTGATCTACAAATCGAGCCGGGTACTCAACCTCGCCCATGGACAGATTATCGCTTCGGGCGCATTTATTACCTACGCCTTTACGGTTTGGGCCGGAATCCCCATTGCCCTGGCCTTTCTGCTCAGCATGGTCATCACTTTTTTCCTGGCCATGAGTGTTGAGAAAGTGTTCCTGCGCCGTCTTATCGGGGAACCAATCATCTCCGTCATCATGGTAACCATCGGCCTGATGTCCATCATCGACGGCCTTATTTACCTGACGCCCTTTGGAACGGAGAATTTCTCCTTCCCGTCCTTCCTGCCCAAAGAATCGATATCCTGGGCAGGCGTGTCCATATCCTGGACACAACTGGTGGGGGTTATCGTTACCATACTTCTGATTGGAGCGTTCTCCTGGTTTTTTAAAAAATCCACGGTGGGCATTTCCATGCGGGCGGTGTCGGACGATCAGCTTGCTTCCATGTCCATCGGCATTTCCGTTCCGCGGGTTTTCGGGCTGGCCTGGGCCACCGCCGGACTGAGCGCCGCTGCAGCCGGCACCGTCATCGGCAACATCACCGGCCTGAACTTCGAAACGCTGCAAGCCTTCGGCATCACCGTTTTCCCTGTCGTTATCCTGGGCGGACTTGACTCCATCCTGGGAGCAGTGGTGGCCGGTATCATCATGGGGCTGATCCAGCAGTTTGCCAGCGGGTACCTGGACGGGAACTGGGGCCTGAACGGAACCGCGGAAGTGCTGCCCTATATC
>CAZKYZ010000197.1:0-7236 GCA_964557055.1 uncultured Desulfobacterales bacterium | reverse complement strand
TGCCGTCGAAGCGGTATTACAGCGCACTTTTACCGAAAAAATTGAACGGATCATTACCGAGGTCATTGAAAAAGCTGTCCGTAAGGAGATTGACGCTCTGAAAAAAGCGCTCAGTGATGAAATGGATACGGACCGATAGCAGCCGTCTTCCCCTCTTTGGAAAAATAACGAATCCGAGTGAATACTTGAAAAGTCGGTGGCTTTTCCATCACCGGCTTTCCCTTTTTGATGTGTTACCGATTGCTCGTATACAGCAACAATAAAAACCCCGATGCAGGGAGCAGAACAGAATGAGTGAAGGCATGTTAGCAAAAGGATATGAACCGCATGCGGTCGAAAAAAAATGGTACGATTTCTGGATTGCCAACAAAATGTTTGCCGCCGCCGAAACCAGTGATCACCAAAGCTACTCGATCGTCATACCGCCTCCCAACGTTACCGGGGTACTGCATATGGGCCACGCCTTGAACGTAACCATGCAGGACATCATGTGCCGATATCGACGTCTTCTGGGTGATAATGTCCTCTGGATGCCCGGAACCGACCATGCCGGGATCGCCACACAAAATGTCGTTGAGAAAAAACTTGCCGCCGAGGGAAGCAGTCGTCATGAACTGGGGCGGGAGCGCTTTATCGATGAAGTCTGGAAATGGAAAAAACAGTCCGGCAGTGCCATCATCAACCAGCTAATGCGCCTGGGGGCATCCTGCGACTGGCAGCGGGAACGGTTCACCATGGACGAAGGGCTTTCACGGGCAGTCCGCAAAGTCTTCGTCCAACTGTATGAAGAAGGCCTTGTCTACCGGGGTAATTACATCATCAACTGGTGTCCGCGCTGCTGTACGGCCCTGGCTGATCTGGAAGTTGAACACGAAGAACTGGACGGAAACCTCTACCATATCCGCTATCCGTTCATTGAGGGCTCCAAAGACGGTATAACGGTGGCAACAACCCGCCCGGAAACCATGCTGGGAGATACCGCTCTGGCGGTTCATCCGGACGATGAGCGCTACGCCGATCTCGGCCACGACAGTGTCAACCTGCCTTTGATGAACCGCAAAATCCCGATAATCCGGGATACCTATGTGGATACATCCTTCGGCACAGGAGGGTTGAAAGTAACCCCGGCCCACGATCCCAACGACTTTGAAATCGGAGTGCGGCACAACCTGCCCAGCGTCAAAGTAATCGGCGACAACGGTGAAATGACGCCGGAAGCAGGGCGGTTTGAAGGGATGGACCGCTTTGCATGCCGCAAAGCTGTTCTGGAAGCGCTTCGGGAAGAAGGTCTGCTGGAGCGCATCGAACCCATCCGGCACGGTGTGGGGCATTGCTATCGTTGCCACACCGTCATTGAACCAAACCTGTCCAAACAGTGGTTCGTGCGCGCCAAACCCCTTGCGGAAAAAGCGATTGCCGCAGTGAAAACAGGCCGGACCAGGATCATACCATCTCAATGGGAAAGCACTTACTTCGACTGGCTGGACAATATCCGCGACTGGTGCATCTCGCGGCAAATCTGGTGGGGGCATCGCATACCGGCCTGGACCTGTGAATCGTGCTCCCAATTAATCGTCGCCATGACCGAACCCAAAGTGTGCACCAAATGCGGCAGCAATTCCCTTCGCCGGGAAAACGACGTCCTCGACACCTGGTTCAGTTCGGCCCTCTGGCCATTCTCAACCATGGGCTGGCCGGACCATACACCGCTGCTGGCCACTTTTTATCCGACTTCGGTGCTGGTTACCGGTTTCGACATCCTGTTCTTCTGGGTGGCGCGCATGATGATGATGGGGATTCATTTCATGGGCGACGTGCCCTTTAAAGATGTCTATGTGCATGCCCTCGTCCGGGATGAGGATGGCCAGAAGATGAGCAAATCCAAAGGAAATGTCATCGACCCGCTGACCGTTATCGAACATTACGGCACTGACGCCTTCCGGTTTACCCTGGCGGCTTTCGCAGCCCAGGGCCGCGACATTAAAATGTCCGAAAAACGGGTGGAAGGCTACCGGCACTTTGTCAATAAACTCTGGAATGCTGCCAGATTTTCGCTGATGCATCTGGACAACCGCTACGGGCCGATAGAGAGCAACCGTCTCTCCCTTGCGGACCGCTGGATTCTTTCCTCCGTCAGCCGCGTAGCCCGATCCGTCGCGACGGCATTGGATGAATATCGGTTCAACGAAGCTGCCGGCATCCTGTATAAATTCGTATGGCACGAATTCTGCGACTGGTATCTGGAAATCATCAAGCCGGCCCTGTACGAAAAGGAAGACACGCAACGCAAAGAAACCGCGAAAGCCGTCCTGTACAAGGTGCTGGCGGATACCCTTGTTCTGCTGCACCCGTTTATTCCTTTTGTAACAGAAGAAATCTGGAACAAACTGCCGGGCAGCGAAGGTTCCATCATGCTGGCGGATTACCCGGCGACGGATAACAACGCAGCAATAGACATCCGGGCTGAGGAAAACATGGCCCTGCTCATCGGAATCGTAACCGGGATTCGCAACGTACGCGGTGAAATGAAAATTGCCCCTTCCCGAATGCTCAGCGTCATTATTCAGACACCGGTCGCGACGGACGGTGAAACCATTTCAGCCCATACCGAAATGATCACCAACCTGGCGCGGCTGGAAAACATTGAGATAAGATCGGATGGCCGACGGCCAAACGCAGCCGCCACCGTTATTCACGCGGAGACCACCATTTTCGTCTCCCTTGAGGGAATTGTCGATTTCAACAAAGAGCGGGAACGGTTGGAAAAAGAAATCGCCAAAGTCCGCAAAGAACTGGACGTCGTCGAAAAAAAGCTGGCCAATAAAGGGTTCCTGGGGAAGGCGCCGGCCGAAGTCGTTGCCGATGTCAAAGACAAGCAGGTGACCCTGTCGGAAAAAGCCGGGAAGCTGGAAACCAACCTGGATATGATTCGCGGGATGGAGGCACCATGACGCGGCGGCATCTCAAATCTTTTATCCGCAATGCCCTGAAAGAGGACATCGGCCCCGGCGACATTACCACCGAGAATCTGGTCCCCGCGGATAAGGCCGGCGAAGGAATCATTGTCGCAAAAGAAGCGCTGACCATTGCCGGGCTCGAAATCGCCGGCGATGTATTCCACTTTCTGGATCCGGGCATGAACCTTGTAAGCGCTTACCGGGATGGCGACCCGGCGGCAGCGGGCGATACGCTGCTCACCCTCTCCGGCAATCTGCGCGCCATGCTGATGGCGGAACGCACGGCTCTCAATATCCTGCAGCGGCTCTCCGGAATTGCCACCCATGTCCGATCATTCGTCGATATTATCGGGGACCGGCCGGTCCGACTGGTGGACACCCGCAAAACGACACCAGGGCTGCGAACCCTCGAAAAATACGCCGTAAGGATCGGGGGAGCCGCCAACCACCGCTACGGACTCTTTGACGGGGTTTTGATAAAAGACAATCACATTGCTGCCTGCGGCGGGATCACACCGGCTGTCGAAAGGGCCCGCCGGGGCATTTCGCATCTGCTCAAAATAGAAGTGGAAGTCTCTGACATCGAGCAGGTGAAAGAAGCCCTCGCGGCGGGTGCTGATGTCATCATGCTGGACAACATGGCGGAAGATGACATCCGCGCCTCCGTCCGGCTGATCGCCGGCAGCGTTCCGGTCGAGGTATCCGGCGGAGTCACCCGGGAAAACCTGGCGGCCCTCTGCCAAACCGGAGTGGACATCATTTCCGTGGGGGCCCTGACCCACAGTGCGAGGAGCGTCGACATCAGCATGCGGATCCGTCAATGATTCCCATTCGGGATGCCACCCCTTCGCAGAATTACCCGGTTGTTAATACTTGCATCATCGCTGCCAACGTCATCGTCTACCTGGTTCAACTCTCTCTGGGTGCGAACGAAAATGTCTTTATCTACACTTACGGCCTGGTTCCGGCCCGCTATTCCAACCCCCATATTTCGGGCTATTTCAGCATGGCCCAGCAATTGTTTTCGTTCTTGTCCTTCATGTTCCTGCACGGCGGTTTCTGGCACCTTTTGGGAAACATGTGGTCGCTCTATATTTTCGGGGATAACGTAGAAGATCGCCTGGGTCCTTTCCGCTACCTTGTTTTTTACCTGCTTTGCGGTGCCGCATCGGGATTTTCGCACATGGCCCTTAATTTTCAGTCAACCCTGCCAACCATCGGGGCCAGCGGTGCTATTGCCGGTGTCATGGGAGCCTATTTTATCCTCCATCCAAATTCCAGGATCCTGACGGTGATCCCCATCCTGATCTTCCCCTGGTTTGTGGAAATTCCAGCCTTTATTTTCCTGGGTTTCTGGTTCGTTCTTCAGTTTATAAGCGCCGCGGGAAACTCCGGTGTCTCTGGCGGGGTGGCCTGGTGGGCCCATATCGGGGGGTTTGTTTTTGGGATGCTGCTTTTGAAACTATTCCTGCGCTTGCCCCAAACCGGTATTACGGGTATTGCTCGGCGCATTACGCAAAAAAAGAAAACCAGTCGATTCCAGTTTGTCCGACCATCCGGGGATGAATCAAACCACGACCAGTACGGTACCATTACCATCACCAGGCTGGAATCCCTTACAGGAACTCAAAAACTGGTGAATGTCCCCTCGGGGTTTCAGAAAAAGCTGCTGCGGGTTACGGTTCCGGCCGGAATCCATGACGGTCAGGTGCTGCGCCTGAAAGGCCAGGGCAAACCGTCACCCCCAGGCCACCGGGGCGACCTCCTGCTGAAAGTGTATGTCCACTGATCAGGCAGGCTGACGTTTTAAACCAAGTTCTAGGCCTCCTCGGGGGAGGCGTTTTCCGCGAAAGATACCCGGTTTTTTCCACTGTTTTTGGAGGTGTACATGGCGTGGTCGGCCCGTTTGACGAAATCGGTTCCCGTTTCATTGGCGATATATTGGGTCACTCCGGTACTGACCGTAATCGAAACGGTGGTGTCCGGCTCTGGCGTAAAGACACATTTGGAAATGGAAATCCGAATTCTCTCGGCCACTTTGGTTGCTTCACCGCCGCTGGTT
The DNA here is from genome assembly GCA_964557055.1 of uncultured Desulfobacterales bacterium. Taxonomy (GTDB): domain Bacteria; phylum Desulfobacterota; class Desulfobacteria; order Desulfobacterales; family CAZKYZ01; genus CAZKYZ01. Next base: position 2,217 of record CAZKYZ010000197.1, on the reverse strand, counting down.
TCCGGCAAAAGGATGGTAAACTCTTCTCCGCCGTAGCGGTAGGCAGAGTCAATGGTTCGCAGGCATGTTTTGATGGTTGTTCCGATTCCCACCAGGACCTTATCGCCTTCGAGATGCCCGTAAGTGTCGTTGAAATGTTTGAAATCATCGATATCCAGCAGAAGCAGAGAAAGAGGATGGTGATAGCGGCTGGAACGGTCCAGTTCCTGGTCCAGTTGTTGATAAAAATGCCGTGAGTTAAACAGTTTTGTCAAGCCGTCGGTAATGGCCAGTTTTTGCACACGCTTGAGCATGAAAATACGGTCCTGGGTCAACTGCCTTTCCCTCAGCACCCGTCTTAAACGGAGAAGCAGCTCCTTGTAGCGGACCGGTTTGAAAACAAGATCGCTGGCCCCCTTGTTGATAACGTCTTCATAGGAATAGTCATCGCTGTAACCGGTCATGACAATGACATCCGAATCCAGATTCTTTTTGATGTGATCCGCCAGTTCCAGCCCATCCATCTCGCCCAGCATAATATCGGTAATGACCACTTCAAAACTTTCGGTTTTCAGGATATCGAGGGCTTCTTCCGCACTGGCAGTGGCCGTAGCCTGGTAGCCGGAAAGTTCAATATATTCTTTTAGCGGCAGACGAATGCCTTCATTGTCCTCTACAATCAGAATTCGGATCTCCTGGTTGTCAAATTGGTTATCCAATTGTCGTTTCCTATCTGAATCTATTCGTTTTAATAAAATATTTAAACCGCCCGCCCACATTCGGCCTGGTGCCGACAGCCGTTTCTTGCGGTTCCGTGAGGAATTTCCCTTCCGGAATGTCTGCCTGTCGATGCAACACAGTTGACACGCGAAACAACAATCTGCTAAAAACAGCTTCGACAAATAAATGTTAACCCAATTTTATAACGAAAACAGACAGTAGTGTCAACCGACATTTTAGGGTCGGCCAATACTGGGAAAGACAGCCGGGAATAGTGCCCCGGCATTTTTATCCATGAAACAAATTCGGAATTTTTCGATTATCGCCCATATTGATCACGGGAAATCCACGCTCTCCGACCGCCTGATCCAGGCAACCCGGCTGGTATCCGCTCGAGACTTCAAAAATCAGATCCTGGACAACATGGATATCGAACGGGAACGCGGTATTACCATTAAAAGCCAGACCGTATGCCTCCCATACGAAGATTCGAATGGGAATCGCTATCAGCTGAACCTGATCGATACACCGGGGCATGTTGATTTCACATACGAAGTGTCCCGGGCCCTGGCATCCTGCGAAGGTGCTTTCCTGCTCATCGATGCCAGCCAGGGTGTTGAGGCGCAGACCCTGGCCAACCTCTATCTGGCCCTTGAACATAACCTTGAAATCATTCCGGTTATCAATAAAATCGATCTGCCTTCGGCAGATATTGACCGTGTGCGGGCGCAGATAGAAACGGATCTGGGAATCGACCCGGATACGGCATTGCTGGCATCCGCCAAAGAAGGCATCGGCATCGAAGCGATATTAACAGCTGCCGTCGACCGGCTGCCGCCGCCCACCGGCTCCCCGGAGGCGCCCTTGCAGGCACTGATTTTTGACTCTCATTACGATCCCTTCCGGGGAACTGTCATCCACTTCAGGGTTTTTCAGGGCCGCATCAAACCGGGGGACCGTATTGTATTGATGTCCAACAAAGCCTCGTATAAAGTGGAAGAGGTGGGCCTGTTTCAACTCGTGCGCGTCCCGCAGAAGGAACTGTCCGCCGGTCAAGTGGGTTATATGATCGCCGGTATCAAAACCGTCAGCGACACCCGCTGCGGGGATACCGTCACACTGAAAAACAACCCCTGTAAATCGGCACTGCCCGGTTTCAAGGAAGCCAAACCGGTGGTCTTTTCTTCCATCTATCCGGTAGCCTCAGATGAATATGAAGATCTTGCCATAGGTTTGGAGAAGCTCAAACTGAACGACTCTTCTTTGATATACGAAAAAGATTCCTCCGCCGCCCTTGGGTTCGGGTTCCGATGCGGTTTTTTGGGACTGCTCCACCTGGAAGTTGTCCAGGAACGGCTGGAACGCGAATATGGGCTTTCCCTGATTCTGACGGCCCCGTCCGTTCAGTACCAGCTGGTCATGAACGACGGGGCTACGGTAACGATAGACAACCCTGCCATCTATCCGGATCCCACCAACATCGATTCAACTCGGGAACCATTTATTCGGGCGGCGATT